>JANMKH010000380.1:0-1536 GCA_031371965.1 Sulfuriferula sp. | reverse complement strand
GGAATGCTGCCCTGGGGATGGAGAAGCAGACAACATGAATCCCGGCATTTCCATCATCATGCCCTGCCTCAACGGCGAGCAAACCATCCAGACCGCAATCGACAGCGTGCTGGCACAGACTTTCGGCGATTTTGAACTCATCGTCGTGGACAATGGCTCGACCGATCGCACGCCCGAAATTCTCGCTGCCGTGAACGACTCCCGCCTCAGTGTGTTTATCATGCCTGAACGGGGTGTGAGCCTCGCACGCAACCTGGGCTTACACAAAGCCCGTGGCGACTTCATCGCCTTTCTCGACAGCGACGACACCTGGGACGCCGGGTTTCTGGAGAAAATGCACACGGCACTGGCGTCTGATTCCAAGGCAGTGCTCGCCTATTGCGGCTGGCAGAACCTGGGCTTGCCCGGACCGCGCGGCGAGCCGTTCGTCCCGCCTGATTACGAAACGCCGGACAAGGCCGCCGCCCTGCTGGAGGGCTGCCGCTGGCCCATCCATGCCTGCCTTACCCGGCACGCCGCTATTATCGAGGCAGGCGGATTCAACACCCGTCTCAGCATCGCCGAGGATTATCTGCTGTGGATGGAAGTGTCTGCCGCCGGCACCATCATCCGCGTGCCCGAGGTGCTCGTCCGGTATCATCACCACGACGGCGTGCAGGCCACTCACAACCAGGCGCTGGTTGCCCTCGATACCTTCAAGGCGAAACAGCTATTTCTGCGCCGCCATCCCGAAATCGCAAAGCAGATCGGGCCAGACAGAATTGAAACCCTCACTTGGGACAAACTGATTCATGAAGGCAATGCCCTGCACTGGCAGGGCAATCTCGAAAACGCGCGGCCCATTTTTCGCAAGACGTTACTGGCAGGCCACGGCTCGCTGGCGGCCAAATTGCGCATGCTGCCCAGCCTGCTTCCGTTAAGCGCCCATCGTGCCATTCTGGCGGCCAAGGAACGGTTGAATTTCTGATGGATACGGCTCAAAACCGGATTATTGCAATGGGCCGGTCATTTAAAATGAATAATATCCTGCAATGATCGATCCATTTTCCAATTACCTTCATCGCAGCGCCGGTCAGCATGGTCCGGTGATGCTGATGTACCACTCGATTACACCGGGTAGTGGTCACCCGGACTGGCCCTGGGCTGTTTCCCTGCAGCGATTCCGGG
This sequence comes from Sulfuriferula sp., assembly GCA_031371965.1. Taxonomy (GTDB): domain Bacteria; phylum Pseudomonadota; class Gammaproteobacteria; order Burkholderiales; family Sulfuriferulaceae; genus Sulfuriferula. Next base: position 369 of record JANMKH010000380.1, on the reverse strand, counting down.
ACCAGCTCGATTTTCTTGCTGAGGCAGGTTGGGCGACCCACACCATGACAGAGCTGGTCGCCGCACCGGAAAAATGGACGGGCCGCACGGCTGTCATCACCTTCGATGACGGTTACGTGGACAATCTCGCCGCCTGGGAAGAGCTGCAAAAACGCGCGATGCGCGCCACCTGGTTTGTGGTTTCCGGTTCCATTGGACGAGACCCCAGTTGGCCAGCCGACGGGCGCCCTACCGGCCGCTTGCTGGATGCTGCCGAGTTGCACGCGATGCAGGCTAGCGGTATGGAAATTGGTTCGCATACGGCTAACCATGTTCGGCTAACGGAAGCGGACGATACGCTCCTAACAACTGAGTTGCTTGATTCTAAAG
>JANMKH010000317.1:0-1875 GCA_031371965.1 Sulfuriferula sp. | reverse complement strand
GCAAAAAAACCCGCGCCGGATATTTATGTTTGGGCGCTGCAGCAAATGAAACTGTCACCGGAGGCCTGCTTCGCATTTGAGGATTCGGAGAACGGCATCCGCTCCAGCCTGAATGCCGGATTGAAAACCCTAGTAACGATCAACGATTACACCAGCGACCATGATTTTAGCGGCGCGGCGGCGGTACTGTCAGACCTGGGTGAACCGGGGCATACCCCGCGGGTAATCCACGGCAGTCTGCATGGCCAGTCTTGCGTCAATCTGGCCACCATACGCGCCTGGCATGCGGAATAAGCGTCAGGGCTGATGGGCTTCGAGTGTTTGCAGGGTGTTTTGCAGTAGCATCGCCACAGTCATGGGGCCCACACCTCCCGGCACCGGTGTAATCCACGCGGCACGCTCTGCGGCCGATGCGTATTCCACATCGCCGCACAGGCTGCCATCGGCCAGGCGATTGATGCCAACATCCACCACTGTCGCGCCGGGTTTGATCCATTCACCCTTGACCAGACCCGGCTTGCCCACGGCGACCACCACAATATCGGCCTGACGCACAAAGCTGGCCAGATCCCGGGTAAAGCGGTGACAGGTGGTAACGGTGCAGCCTGCCAGCAGCAACTCCAGCCCCATCGGACGGCCGACATGGTTGGATGAGCCCACCACCACTGCGTGCAAACCCTTCAAGTCGGCATGTGCCGAACGCAACAGCACCATCACACCGTATGGGGTACATGAGCGCAGTGTCGGCATGCGCACAGCCAGGCGGCCAATATTATAAGGATGGAAGCCATCCACATCCTTGTCGGGATGGGTGCGCTCGATGACCGTTTCCGGATCAATATGCAGCGGCAGCGGCAGCTGCACCAGAATGCCGTCCACCGTGGCGTCAGCGTTGAGCTCGTCAATCAGCGTCAGCAAGACTTCCTGACTGGTATGCGCCGGCAGATCATGGGAAATGGAACGCACCCCGGCCTTGGCACACGCACTGCGCTTGTTGCGAACATAAATGGCCGAGGCCGGATCGCTGCCCACCAGAATGACCGCGAGCGTAGGCGCCGATTTTCCAGCAGCCACACGTCCGGCAATACGCTTTTGCACGTCGGCTATCATGCGTTCGGACAGGCTTTTTCCATCAAGAATTTGTGCGGGCATGATATTTTGGTGCGCGTTATAAAGCCGCAATCATCGCATTTTTCATGCCCCATACTCAAGAAGTGGATTGACCATATTCGCGAGCACGGGTATAGTCTCGACCTCTCGGGGCGTAGCGTAGTCTGGTAGCGCGCCTGGTTTGGGACCAGGATGTCGGGAGTTCAAATCTCTCCGCCCCGACCACGTTTTTTGCCCGGCTAGCCGGTGCCATGGCCGGTTCATGAGCTGCCCGTAGCTCAACCGGATAGAGCACCAGCCTTCTAAGCTGGGGGTTACAGGTTCGATTCCTGTCGGGCAGGCCAATTTTCCCTTCTTCAACGGTGGATGTAGCTCAGTTGGTAGAGTCCCGGATTGTGATTCCGGTTGTCGTGGGTTCGAGCCCCATCATCCACCCCAACAAAAAACACTTCAATTCATAAGCTTATCTTGTTTTCTTTTAATAGAATTTAATTAATTTTATTCAAATTTAATCCGCTTTAGCCATCTCACTGTTCCCGAATTGTTCCCATTGTTCCCGATCTGTTGCAAATCGACTATTTCGCACAATCAAACCAGACCATCATACTAAAGCGAATTAAACTCTATTCATCCGCACACCACGGCCAGACGCATTCCGGCCAGTATCGCGCCAAGCTTCGCTATCTGTCACCGACGGACGCACCAATGCCCCCTTGGGTGCACACCGATGGTCACACCAATGCCGCCCTTGGGTGCAGCCTTTGG
>JANMKH010000297.1:0-5258 GCA_031371965.1 Sulfuriferula sp. | reverse complement strand
CGCAAGCTATTCCTTGCTTTGACTAAACGCTGACCCTATAAGATAGGCGGGTAATCAATTCGCTGGCCATCTACCCATGAAAACCTTGCTTGCCACGCTACTGTTAATGTTCATGCAAATTGCCGTCGCGCAAACCGACGGCTTGCGCCAGGATCCGGCGGTCGTTCGTCAGATCGCGGAACAGTTTTTGCATGCGCAAACACGCGGGCTTCCCGGTCATGTCAGCATCAGTGTCAACAAGCTCGATCCGCGTCTGGATCTGGCAGCCTGCGCGGCACCCCAGGCATTTATGCCCAGCGGCAGCCGGGTATGGGGAAAAACCACGGTAGGCATCCGTTGCACGGTACCTACACCCTGGACGGTTTACATTCAGGCCAAAGTAAGCGTGGTAGCCGGCTACATTGTTACTGCCACCCCGCTGGCCCAGGGTCAGATCGTCAGCGCGACCGATCTCGCCACCATGCAAGGCGACCTGACCACCCTGCCTACCGGCATCATTACCGATGCCGCTCAAGCCATTGGCCGCACGGTCACCCTGTCCCTGCAAGCGGGAAGCGCATTGCGCCAGGATAGTTTGCGCAGCCAGCCTGCCGTACAACAAGGGCAAACGGTACGCCTGGTATCCGTGGGGCCGGGATTTCAGGTTTCGTCGGAAGGCCAGGCGCTGACCAGTGCCGGCGAAGGTCAATTGGTACAAGCCCGGACCCAGGCTGGACAAATGATCAGGGGGATAGCCAAAGCGGGTGGCATAGTCGAAGTAAGCTATTAACGAAGTACCGCAAATATCTTCTGAATCTTCTGATTGGGCGTTAAAGTTTGCAACAGCCTCGCCGATATAATGAACACTGGCTCTGGCTTAGTTGAGCCCAAATCAGATTGAGATAACACAATGAAAATCAATGACTCGAAAAAGTCACCTGGCTTACCGCTTGGACAAACTCAAGCAAACACAGGTAAAAAGGTAGATAAGGCTGAAACTGCGCCCGCCACGGCTGCAGGGACGCTCAAATCGTCCTCCATGTCTGCGCAATTACAGTCTTTGCAAGGCTCGATGGCTACAAGCGAAGTTTTCGATGCGGGCAAAGTGGACGCCATCAAGACGGCTATTGCCGATGGGAAGTTCAAGGTCAATGCCGAGAAAGTTGCGGACGGGCTCCTGGCAACCGTGAAAAATCTGCTGCAGGGACGCCGGCACTAAATCTGAATCTCATGGATACCCGTCTAATGGAAACGCTCAACCAAGAACGCGACGCAATGCAGCATCTGTTCGGATTTATCCGGCAGGAGCAGGCATTATTGCTCGAAGCCAACATCGACGGGATGCATGCAATCACCGTTGAAAAAGCCGGCGCGGTGGCCCGCATGACGGAATTGGTCAATGCCCGCCTGCAAGCGCTGGCGACAGCCGGTTACCCGCAGAACGACGCAGGCATGCAGGCATGGCTGGCCAGCCAAACAACCGGTGAGGCCGCAGAAACCTGGGCGGAACTGCTGGCGCTGACACACACCGCGAAAGAAGCCAATCGTATCAATGGCCTGCTGATCAATACTCATTTAACGCGTAATCAAGTAGCCCTGAACGTACTGCATGGCGCGGATCAGCGCACTGGCTTCTATGGGCCGGATGGGCAATCGAAGATTTCAGTAGCGGCGCGCAATCTGGTCATCGGCTAGGCTGAACTCAACCAGCCTGACACTGGCAAGCCGTATCAAAATTCGACCTTTGCGATCCCGCAAGATGTAACAACAAGGTGCCTGGCATGTCAGGCCACGAATATATCGGCTACCAGCCCCCCAATTCATGCGCGCTGACTCTATTTCCACATCGTTATCCGCGAGCCCTGCCGCAAAGCGCATTTCGCTTTTACAAAAATTCAGTGATGATGCAAACCTGCCGGCTTTGGGCAGCGCGGTATCCCGGGTTGTGCAACTCGCTTCATCCAACGACGAAGCCTTGCAGGAACTCACCAATTTCGTCTTGTCCGATGTCGCGCTGACTCAAAAAATACTGCGTCTCTCTAATACGGTGTCTTACCGTACCGCCTCAGGCCGACAGATCAGCACCATCTCGAGCGCAATTTTTTTACTTGGCTTCGACATGGTGAAGACCTGTGCATTGGCCATGCTGCTGGTTGATCGCCTGCCCGACAACAACCATGCCCAGAGTGTTCGTTTCGAACTGGCGCAAGCCTTGCGCGCCAGCGTGATTGGACGCCAACTGGCGCGCCGCAGCCACTTCCCGGATTCCGAGGAAGCCGCGATTACTGCACTGTTCAAGAACCTGGGCCAACTCCTGGTCGCTTCGCATGATCATGACGTGTACAACGAAATTAACGTACTGACCCATGCTGCCAACCTCACCCCGGCCAGGGCATCCATACAAGTACTGGGTTGCAGCTATGACCAGCTCGCCGTTACCGTGCTGCAGGACTGGAAAATCTCGGATACGCTCATTCATGCCCTCACCCCGCTTTCCAGCCGTACCCTGAAAGCGCCTCTAAACCGCCAGGAATGGATGGCCCAGGTGGCATCGTTCAGCTCGGAAGCCGCCGGATTGATGCCGCATGTGCACGATGCGAAACAGCTCACCGATAACCAGGCACTGGTGACACGCTTCGGCACCGCGCTCAATCTCGACAAGGCGCAAATCGACCAGCTATTTGTAACAGCGAGCGAAGAAGCCCACATTCTGTTGGACAGCATGGGTTTACTCTCCCTGCCCGACAAACAGGCTGAATTGCCGAGCGATACGGACTCCAGCGCAGAAAACCTGTTAAATGATTTCCTGCTAACCTCACCCGAGCCAGACAGCCAGCCAACCACAATAGCCTGTCACCCCAGCGGCAAACCCATCAACGCCCATGCGTTGTTACTCGCGGGTGTACAGGATGTGACTCAGATGATGGGCTCCGGTCATGGCAAACTCAACGAGCTGATCATGCAAGTACTGGAAACCCTGTACCAGGGCATGGGCTTTCGATTTGCGACGCTTTGCATGAAAGATCTGAAAACCGGACAATATCGGGCACGTGTCGCAATAGGCGAGAGCCACTCCGTACGCCAGGCCGGTTTCCGATTCTCCACCATCATCACCAACGATATATTTCATCTGGCGATAAAAAATAACGCCGACCTGATGATCGCCGACACCACCGCCACCAAAATTCACCCCCTCATCCCCAACTGGCACCGCCAATTACTGCCTGATACGCAAAGCTTTATTGTCCTGCCGCTGGTGATCCAGGAAAAAGTACTGGGCTTACTCTATGCAGACCGATCCCTACTGGCACCCGAAGGCGTCTCGGCAGATGAAACCGCGCTGATTAAAACCTTGAAAGGCTTGTTGTTGGCGGCGCTCAATTCACGTTGATGCAGGCGCGGATATCTAAAGGCCAGTATCGAATAATTGATTTAGGCGGCATTGGACTTCAAGTTAAATATCAGACTTCAATAGCCAGCGACTCTATTGAGCTGTCATATCGTAATGTCGCCAAAAAAAACTCAAGGAGAAATAATGCGTTTGCTTTTAGCCATATTCTTGCCATTTGTGGCATTTTTCACTATAGGGCGACCGATTGCGGGCATCATATGTTTAATCCTGCAAATAACGCTCTTCGGTTGGCTGCCCGCCGCCATTTGGGCGGTGTACGCACTTAGCCAATACAAAACCGACAAGAAAATCGAGAAGGCTTTGGGCGCATCAAAGTCCTAACATCGCGCTCCAGCGAACCGCCGCATGCGGCATCCGCTGAGCATATGAGCTTAGACGTTGAGCGTCATGGGGCTTCCTTGAAATCACCACTGACGGTTTATGGTTCTATTTCGTGTAACACGAGGGGAGAAAAACATGAGTGATTTGGTATGTCCTCCCTGTCGTGGAACCACTCCACGGAGTGCATCAGTTTGCAGTGGCTGCCAAGCAGAAATTGAGTATGGTGCGCCATCATTCGCATTTCTTGTTGCGGCTGTAGTGAGCGCGGTTTTGGGGTTCAAGACATCAGGGGTTGTCCCTCATAGTTTGTCATTCTTATCTTGGGTTGTTGGAATCGGCTGTTTTGTCTCAGGAAGCGTGCTGCTTGGAAAGATGTTTCGAAATAGGGTTAATTTCAAACGCATCTATCGCACAAAATAGTGAATCTCAGGGATCTAGATAAGTAGCATGAATACTACTTAATCTAGGCTAGGCCCTGCGTTCTTTTGGGATTTTTGGTATCTGCGAATGCAGTTTATTGTTTGGCCGGTCGGCCCGTCTTGAGTTTTTCGACTTCTGCAACGGCCTTGAGTAAAGCGCTATCCGACATCCTGGACAGGCTGAGAAGGCCTACCCGTAATAGCTCGCTCTTTTTGACGTGAATCCCGGACCGCAGGCATTTTTTCTTGAGTTCGGCCAGTTGTGAATAATCGGTTTCCGGCATGGTGAAGCTGTCGCGTACCATTTTGACTTTTTTTGGCTTGTCAGCTTTTGGCGGGTTTACTGCTTTGACGGGACTCGGTTTTGCCGCAGTTGCCACTGCTTTTGCCGTTGTGTTGGCAGCCGTTTTTGCGGGAACCATTGCTTTAACTGCGGAAGCTGTCTTGGTGGGTTTGCTAACGGCTGCCCCGGCAGCCACCGGGAGTTGGCTGGTAGTGGATTTGACTTTAGTAGTCATGGCGTGTTCCTCAGATTTAAGAACGCATAAAAAATTGACCAATGTGTCACGGCACTCGCCGACATAAACGATATATACCGTATAAACTATATAAACCATTTTATTCTTGTGTGCAAGATGGATTGCGCAGCACCCGATGCCAGCAGATCAGGTACGTCTTGAGTTCATCAAGTACCCCCTCAATTTCTCAACGCTCGCGATGCAGATGCGCCAGCCCGGATGTTTCATGAATTCACGGAAGAACACGAAGGACTCGGTGTCATGCGGTTTTGCACACACGTATGCAAAAAAGCCCCCAATTTTCGGAGGCTTTGTACACTGCGCGGGGTCAGGTTGAGCTAGCCGTACTGGCGAAACAGCCGGGCCCAGAGGTGTGCGCCGGTGCAGGCTTATATGCCGGGAAGATTGGCGAAGCATTCGAGCAGTTTGCTACGCGATAGGGTCTTCTTCAGCGCTATCCAAGAGGTTTCTCAAAGTGAACGCTTTCTTGCAGATCGTTTTTTGTAAGAAATCCCACGCTCGACCTACCTAAGAGATAGGCGACTCCATAATTCGGTCTGAATGAGCGATGTAGCAAATCCTGAAATGAGGTACCCATCCTATTTTGAT
>JANMKH010000258.1:0-1641 GCA_031371965.1 Sulfuriferula sp. | reverse complement strand
CACACCCGGCGGTGTTCGATACCGTCATCGTCAATCTGGTCAAGGCTGGCGAGCAAACCGGTCTGATGCGTGAAGTATTTGAAAACCTCGGTAGCAGCCTCAAGCGCCAGGATGAACTCGCCGGCCAAACCAAACGCCTGCTGATCTACCCGGCCATTGTTCTGAGCATGGTAGGCATCATCATCCTGCTGCTGTTGCTGTTCCTGGTGCCGCAGATTGCCGATCTGATCAAGAACATGGGCGTCGCCCTGCCCATCCAGACCCGCGTGCTGCTATGGCTATCCCAGGCTCTGCGCAACTGGTGGCCGCTATTCCTGATCCTGCCCGCGGCGATCGGCAGCGCCCTGGTCGTCACCCTGCGCGCCAGCGAACGCGCACGCTTCATCGCCGACGACGTCAAATTGCGTCTGCCGGTAATCGGCCCCATCCTGCAAAAAATTGCGCTGGCGCGCTTCAGCAATTTCTTTGCGCTGATGTACCGTTCCGGCATCACCATACTCGACGCCTTGCGTGCCGGCGAAGATATCGCCGCCAACCGGGTGATCGCCGACGCCATCCACCGTGCTGCGGCGCGCATCGGTAATGGCGAGGGACTGACCGAAAGCTTCCAGAGCCTGAGTGTGTTCCCGCCGTTGGTGATCCGCATGTTGCGTGTCGGCGAGACCACCGGCGCGCTGGATACTGCGCTGGAAAACGTGAGCTATTTCTATACCCGCGAAGTTTCCGAATCCATCGATAAATCCCTGAAAATACTGGAACCGGCATTAACCGTGGTGCTCGGTCTGGTCATGGCGGTCATCGTCGGCTCGGTGCTGTTGCCGATGTACGATGTGATCGGCAACTTGAAACTATGATATTCACGTCACAACTACTGGTTTATGTTTGCGCCTGGAATATCACGGTAGCCTGCCGGCGTGCCGGCAAACTGCGCCTGATCGGACAATTCAATGCTGACGAAGGCGGACGGCGTGCCTTTGCCGCCACGCTGCAAACCTTTAAAGGTAGTCCAGTGTCGGTGATGGTGGATAGCGTGGACGAGGACTACCGCCTGGAAACGCTGCCCCACGTCATCGGCAGTGCACGGCGCGAGATGCTGGAGCGCCGCCTGCGCCAGGTCAGCCGCAATGCACTGTTTAGTGCCGCCTGGCCGCAAGGTCGCGAAGCCAGCGGACGCCGTGATGATCGTTACCTGTTCATCATCCTGAGCAACCACGATGCCGCACGCCCATGGCTGGATCTACTGCACCAGCATGGCGTGCATCTGGCCGAACTCACTGTATTGCCCGCCATCAGTTATGTTTTGTTGCAACGTATCCAACCCGCCGAACCTCATGTCCTGCTCGTATCCGAGCATAGCGGCGGCTTGCGCCTGTCTTATTTCGAGCATGGCAATCTGCGTTTTTCACGTCTTACCGCACCGGAAAGCACCGATGACCATGCCCCGGATATCGCCAGCGAGATCAACAAAACCGATCTGTATCTGAACAGTCAGCGCCTGATGCCGCGTGACGCGCAGCTTGCCGTATATGTTCTCGATCCGGGAAACAGTTACACCAGCCTGTGCCGCGAAATCAACAACGAGAACAAAAATCTCATCAGTCAGACAGTCGGTTCCGCAGCATTGGCAAAACTGGCCGGCGT
>JANMKH010000121.1:0-2942 GCA_031371965.1 Sulfuriferula sp. | reverse complement strand
ACGAACAGGAAGATGACGGACGCTGGCTGGCTGAGGTGCCCGAGCTGCCAGGCGTCCTGGCTTATGGTGCTAACGCTCAAGAAGCCATGTCCAAGGCCGAGGCGCTCGCACTTCGCGTTATCGCCGAGCGTCTTGAGCATGGCGAAAGCCGGGCGATCGCAATTAATATTTCCATCCCTGTTGCCGCATGAGCCAATGGCCATCGGCCAAAGCAAAGCGAGTTCTCTCTGCCCTGTTCCGGCTCGGCTGGGAAATCAAACGCCAGTCCGGTTCTCACAGAACGCTTAGCCGTCCCGGATTCCCCGACTATGTGTTTGCCTTTCACGAGGGTGAAGAGATTGGTCCCAGGATGTTGGCCCGCATCGCAAAGCATACGGGGCTATCTCCCCGCGACTTATAGCGGCTAAGCGATACGGAAAACAGGGGTAAGATCAGCTCGGTTAATTTGAACAATGGAACAACGGAATTCATGCAACCGTGTATGGTGTCCCTAAATTGAGCGAACAAGCCGCAAAGCCGATGTTGACGCGTTTCCGCCTCGCCACTCAACTGCCCGACATCCATCCCAACCTCTGGCTTGGATTGATGTTGCTGATGCTGCATTTTTCTGTGGTGTTCGGTAACGATGCCTATTGGACCCGCCCCTTTTTGCTTGCGCATTACGGTTTGTTTCTGCTCTGGCAACCCCTGGTCGGCGGAGATAAGAAGCTGGATCCGCGTATTGCCGCGCTGATTTTCGCTGCGGCGATGCTGCTGGTGTTCTGGAGCTGGTGGGTGTTGGCGTTGTGGGTGGCGGTATTGATCGGCCTGGTGGGCACCAATGCCACCAGCGTTGAATCGCGTCCCCAGCGCCTGGTTTATCTGCTGGCGCTGGCTTACCTGCTCGCTCTGTTGCTGGCCTGGGTCATGCCGCACGTATTCAGTACCAATCAGTTGCACTCGGCAGTGGCGGTCGTCGTGCGTTACGGGCTGATTCCGCTCCCGCTGGCGATCGTGCTGATTCGTCCCGGTGCACGACAGGTGCAGCAGATCAGCGTGGTGGATTTGTTCTACGGCTTGATGCTGTTCCTGATGGTGCTGGTCTTGGTGCTGGGCAGCTTTGCGGTGGTTGCGGTGACGCAAACCGATTATCTGATCGCGCTGGCCGAGATGCTGATTGCAATGGCCATGCTGCTGGTGGTGCTAAGCTGGTTGTGGAATCCGCGCGCCGGGTTTGGCGGGCTGAGCCAGTTGCTATCACGATACTTGTTATCGGTCGGGCTGCCGTTCGAACAATGGATACAGCACCTCGCACGGCAGGCAGAATATCAGCGCGACCCCGAGGCATTTATCCGCGCTGCGGTGGCCAGTCTCGACGATCTGCCCTGGCTGGCAGGCGGGAGCTGGGCCACCGCCAGGAGCAGTAGCAACTTTGGTGCGCAGACAGCGCATGTACTCAACTTCACTTACCACGGGCTGGAACTCAACTGGTATACCCAACGTCCGATTTCGCCTGCGTTGCAAATTCATGCCAGTCTGCTGTCGCAGTTGCTCGGTTATTTTTATCAGGCCAAATTGCGCGAGCAGAAATTGCAGCACAACGCCTACACCCAGGCGATTTATGAGACCGGTGCGCGCCTCACGCACGATGTCAAGAATCTGCTGCAATCCATGAAGACCCTGGTGGCCGCCGCGCAGAACAGCGACCCGGAACAAGCCGAAGCACTGCAAGCCCTGATGCAGCGCCAGCTGCCGCAAATGACCCAACGTCTGCAAGGCACCCTGGACAAGCTAAAAGCCCCGCAGCAGGCCGACGACAGCCTGATCGGCGCCGCCCTGTGGTGGGAGCGCGTGCTGCAGCACTATGCGCGCGACAACATCGAATTCGTCATGCATCCTGCCGCCCTCGGCTGTTCACTGCCGCAGGATCTGTTCGACAGCGTGCTCGACAATTTGCTTGGCAACGCGCTACGCAAGCGCCAGGAAGATAAATCGGTCAGCATCAGCGTGCGCCTGGAATGCGCGGAGCAGATCACGCTGAGCGTATGTGATAGTGGTGAGGCGGCGCCCGATGCGGTGGCGGCGCATCTGTTCGATGCCCCGGTAGGCTCGGAACATGGTCTGGGGATAGGCCTGTATCAGGCTGGGAAGCAAGCGGCACAACTTGGCTACATGCTGCGGCTGGCGAGTAATCGTGATGGTGAGGTATGCTTCAGTCTGATGTCGAATGCTATGTAGGTCGGGTTTCCAACGTTGATTGTTCTGCCGAGCATCTGCTGCAGTTCGCTTTCATGGGTTCCGCCCTGGTCTCGGCACTCAGGGACGACAGCAACCCGTCGGTGGGGCTGCTCAACATCGGTGAGGAGGTCATCAAGGGCAACGAGACCATCAAGAAAGCCGGCGAGTTGTTGCGCGCCGCCCACGCCGCGGGCAGCCTGCGGTTCTTTGGAAACGTCGAAGGCAACGACATCTTCAAGGGCACCGTCGATATCGTGGTGTGCGACGGGTTTGTGGGCAATGTCGCATTGAAGGCGACCGAAGGCGTCGCGACGATGATCGGCGACTTCCTGCGTGCAGAGTTTTCCCGCTCGATCTGGACCCGTCTTGCGGCACTGGTCGCGTATCCGGTGCTGACGGCGTTCAAGCGCCGCGTGGACCACCGGCGCTACAACGGTGCCGCGCTGCTGGGCTTGCGCGGGCTGGTCTTCAAGAGCCACGGGTCGGCCGACCCCGTGGCGTTCGAGCACGCCCTGGGGCGCGCGTATGATGCTGCTCGACATCAACTGCTTGAGCGTGTCCAGACCCGCATCGCCCTCGCGAGGCCCCTGTTGTCGGTCGGTGCGGTGACGGTTCAGGCGACATCGGACAATCAAGAAAGCGCATGAGACGATATTCCAGAATCACCGGCACCGGCAGTTACCTTCCCCCGCGTCGTCTGAGCAATGCCGACCTTGTCCAGGAAC
>JANMKH010000169.1:0-2478 GCA_031371965.1 Sulfuriferula sp. | reverse complement strand
TCTCGCAATGGGTAGTCATGCGCCAGTTTTAACACTGCATCGACAATTGCAGAAATATCCGCCGGCTCGATGAGTATGCCGTTTTCGCCATTCCTGATCATGCTGGGTATCGCGCCGGTATGCGTACCCACGCATGCCAATCCTGTCGCCATTGCTTCTAAAAAGGCGATACAGAAACCCTCTTTAATGCTCGGCTGCAAATAAATATCGGTTGCCGCGAGCAAATCGGCTACGTCGGTTCTTGAACCCATCAACGCCAAATGATTTTCCACCTCCAGGTCGTGGGCGAGTTTTTTACTCTTTGCATGATCAGGGCCATCACCGATGAATACCAATTTGATATTCGGTATCGCCGCGACCAAATCCGGTAAGGCATTGATCGCGAAAGTTTGTCCTTTGGCGGGCACCAGCCGCGCTACGCAGGTTACGACAAGTTGATCTTGCCAACCCATTTGGCTACGCACAGCCTCGCGTTTGGCTGTGCTAAATACTTGCGTATCAACAGCATTGTGAATCACGCTGGTTTTTTGTGCGGGGTAACCCAAGCCACATAAGGAATCCCGCACCATATCGGATACGCATATTACATGCTGACAATGGTTGAACGGACTTAGATGCTTAACAATATTATGCGCTGTCACCACGCACGGCACCTTGCGGTTGATCCGTCCGACCATCACCGCAGATTTGAGCATGTGTGCGTGGATGACATCAGGCTGGATGTTATGTATTGCGCGTCGCAATGACCATAGAGCCAAGGGATGCCAGCGTCCGCCTGCGCGTATTAACGTATAAGCAATGTGGTGTTTAGCCAGGGCGATGCCCAATGCACCTGCAGCAGGTAGCGCCACATGGACATCCAGGCCCAATGCTTTTTGTTGTATGCACAAATCCAGCACATGCTTTTCTGCCCCACCCACCCCGACTGAGCCGATTACGTGTAGCACTTTCAAATTAAGCACCTTTGGTGTGGTACAGGCAGGCATATTTGCCATCTTGTACGTGCGCTATTTTCATGGAAACCATCAGCTTCTTGTGCAGAGCATGGATATTATGGCGGGTTCAGTAGCGCGTTCAATTGTTCGGCTACCCGTACCACATCAAGTTGTGAGAGGTCGTTAGCCGGCGCAGTCAGCCAGCGCGCACGGGCGCTCCATGGATGATAGCGCAGTGGCTCGCCGGGACCGAATACGGTGAGTGTGGGTGTACCAACCGCGCTGGCGAGGTGGCCGAGACCGGAGTCATTCCCCACAAACACCGCTGCGCGTTGCAACACGGCAGCGGCCTCGAGCAGACTGCTCTTGCCGGTCAAGTCCAGACAGGGCAAGGACAGTGTGCGAACGATGTCTGCTACACGCGCACTGTCGGCGGCACTCCCCAGAAAAATCACGGCGTCGAATTGTCCGGCGCAGAGCTGCGCCAGTTCGGCAAAGTGCCGGGCCGGCCAGATCTTGCCTTCCCAGTTGGCGCCCGGCCCCAATGCCAGCCAGCGCTCGCCGGGCAGCGCTTGCAGCCAGACTGCCACGCGAGCATGGATCGCCGGCGCTATCCATAACTCAGCCGGCGGCGGCTGGATGTGGCCAAGCAGCGGTTCAATTGCCATGAAATGCCGCACCACGCTATGGCGTTCCGGCGGGTGGTGTTTGACTTTATGCAAGCGCCGCTTGGCCCGCAGCAGCCAGCCCAGGCCATCGGTACGCAGGTCCACGATGAGGTCGTAGCGCTTGCGTCGCAGTTGCCTGATAAAGGCCAGCTTGTCGCGCCAGGGCGCATTTTTGTGCTTGAGGATAATCTCGTCCAGTGCGCCGAAGTATTCGAACAAGGCAGCCGAGCGCGCATCGGCGACGATGTCAAAACGCGCCTGGGGATAGCGTGCGTGCAATGCCGCCAGCACCGGGGTGGTCATGACCGCGTCACCAATGTTGCTCAGGGTAATGAACAGTATCTGGCGTGGGTCAGACATGGGGAAGCGCCTTAAGGAGCCTGCCGGACTTAAAGGAAATCGGCTGCAAATCCGTCTGGCCGGTACATATTTCACCGCTTTTTTGGTCAATAGAACGACTATTGACCTGCAAAACCTGCAAAATCTGCCCTCGCCCAGCCGAATTTTCGCTACGATTCTTCAAGTCCGACAGGCTCCCAGGATTCTGGCCGGCACCCGGACGATGGCCTGCTGCGGCGGCATTCTGAGCAGTGCCAGCACCTGCGCCGGGTGCACCTCGCGCATGCACGAGTGATGCGCGCAATGCTTGCGATAGCAATTACTGCACGGCAAGTCAGCCTGGATGGCGATGACCCGATCGCCCAGCGGTTTGACGCGGGTGGGATCAGTAGGCCCGCAAATCACCACTTGCGGACGTTCGCTGCAGGCGGCCAGGTGCGAGGTGCCGGTGTCGTTGCCGATGATGTAACGAGCGTGCTCAGCCAGCGGAATGATGTCCAGCATTTCAGTGGCGCCGCACAGATTCACTGCCGCTG
>JANMKH010000156.1:0-2749 GCA_031371965.1 Sulfuriferula sp. | reverse complement strand
GCCTTTGCTCGAGCAGGTCATCCAGGACCACAAAAGGACGAGTAGCCGCGCGCTTGCGGCGTACGCGCGGCTTGATGAATTTTTCCTTGAACGCATGAACCGGCTCGTCGAGTAGCTGTTGCCGCCTTAATCCGTTACGTGCCGTTTCAACGCCGAACGCATCCACCAGAAAATCTTCCAGACACCGACCTGCATCGATGAGCAATCCTGACTCTGCTACGGCACTGGTCTCAGCTCCGTTTCTATATGCCAGAAATTGCGCTGCCAGCTGGCTGTCGCGTTGCGTCAGAAAGCCCAAAAACAATTCATCCAGTACAGGCAGGCGCTCCGCTTCGTAGATGTCTGCGTACTTGAATCCGGGTAACTTCAATTCGAATGATGTCATCATCTGTTCCTTCTTGAAACAATCTATATTCCTTCAGGCAGGCATCTGTTTCGCCTGCATACGGATCAACCGCTCACCACGACAAGACATGTAATTACAAGTTGTTCTGTAGCAAGCCACGCACTCTCACCTGGCTCCTCACAGCGAGGTTAAATAAGCTCTGCCACGCCTTGTGGCCCCACCTCTATACCAAACCCGCCCATTCCCTCTTTGAGGTCGCCACCCATGGCCTTGAAACTTTCTTCGCGGATAAGCTCATGCAGCTGCCGTTTCAGCAGGAGAAATTCGTTCGACGTCGTCATTTCCGCGACACGCGGCCGCGGCAGCGGTACTTCGATTTCCGCCTTGATGCGGCCGGGTCTCGCGGTCATCACGTAGACTTTGTCGGAGAGGAAAATGGATTCGTCGATGTCGTGGGTAATGAACAGCACGGAGAGCCGGAAGCGCTGCCACATGTTGGTCAGGATTTGCTGCATCACGACGCGCGTCTGTGCATCCAGCGCGCCGAAAGGCTCGTCCATCAGCAGCACCTGAGGGCTGGTTGCCAGCGCGCGCACAATGCCGACGCGTTGCTTCATCCCCCCCGACAACTGGTCCGGGTAATGGTTTTCGAACGCGAGCAGACCCGCCAGCCCGAGCAGGGTTCGGGCCGCTGTTTCTCGTTCACTTCTTTGACGGCCTTGCATTTTCAGACCGAACTCCACGTTCTTGCGTACCGTCATCCAGGGAAACAGTGAGTATTGCTGGAATACCATGCCACGCTCGGCGCCCGGTCCGCGCACCTCCTTGCCGTCAACCAGTACGCTGCCTCCCGTACGTTTGACGAAACCCGCCACTACATTCAGCAGGGTTGATTTTCCGCAGCCGGATGGACCGAGCATGGAGACGAACTCACCCGGTTTCACATCAATACTGACCTCATTGACGGCATCGACCACGTTTGCACCCGAACCGAAGCGAACGTCCAGATTCCTGATTTCCACGTTGCCTTTATCTGCCGTCATGCTTTGTTCCCTCCGTTCTGGTTAGCCCAGGGCATGCTCAAACGCCCAATCCAGCGTATGGCCGTGCTGCAGGCCAGGCCCAGGAATCCAATGACGATCATGCCGATGACTATGTCGGAATACTGGATCAGGGAATAAGCTTCCCAAGTGAAATAGCCGATCCCGTATTGGCCGGAAATCATTTCTGCGGCGATCAATGAAACCCAGGCCACACCCATGCCTACCGACAAGCCGTTGAAGATTTGCGGCAGCGCGGCCGGCAATATGACCTGCCGCAACAATGCGGGCTCTTTCGCGCCAAGACTACGTGCGGCACGAATCAGCACCGGATCGACACTCGTCACGCCGTGCACCGTACTAAGCAGGATCGGAAAAAACGACCCGAGGAAAGTGATGAAGACGATGCTACCCTCGTTGGTCGGCCACAACATGATGGCGATGGGTACCCAGGCAATGGCAGGAATCGGCCGGAGTATTTCAAGGATCGGGGACATGAGTTGCCGGGCCAACCTATAGCGGCCGATGACAAGCCCCAAAGCGACACCGAAAACCACAGCGATGCCAAATCCCAGCAGGATTCTACGCAAACTGATCAGCATGTTTTGGTAGAAACTGTCGTTTTTGCTCAGGTCCACCATCTCTTTGAAGACATCCAGCGGTGCCGGGATATTGGTAAACCGGACATAGAAGTCGACCCGATATTTCACGGCCAGGTACCAGGCTCCGATGAACAGTGCGATGGAGGTCAGTGCAAGCACCGCGGAGCCGAGATTGCGTCCGACACTGTCTGTCAGATTTCGCCAGACTGCATGACCAGGCGAGGTCTGGCTAACCGTTTGTTCGGCGATCACTTTGCCCTGGTCATTAGCTGGCGTTGCCGCCCTCTCCGGCGCACTTGCCGCATCGTTTGTCTCTTCGTGATAGTTAATCAGCTCTGCGGTTCGCATCATTACCTCCCCACGCTTGCAGCTGCAAGCGCTTCGGTATAATCCGCAACCTTGCCCCCATGCTTGGCTGCGTATGCAGCGGCATCATTTTTCAACAGGAACGGGACGATGGAAGGGTGTTTTGGCTGTTTGACATCGAGGGCATAGAACGCCTTGTCAGCGAACAGCTTGATGCCGTACGTCTTGTCGAACAAGTAAACCACATCGATCTTCTTGCCTGACGACGTGGCTTGCTTTACTGCAGCCAGCGTACAGTCCGGCGAGCTGTAGGCGGTAATGGCGCCATTTTCTATCCACACCTCGCCGCCCGCCCTGGGGTTCTTGATCGGCTTCTTGCACAAGGGATCCATGCCGCCAATTTCATACCCGGCAAAACTCGCCTTCTGCTTGTCGTAATCCAGGCCTTTTTCCTT
>JANMKH010000134.1:0-5104 GCA_031371965.1 Sulfuriferula sp. | reverse complement strand
TGCCCTTCCCGGTCGGCAAAACGTTCCAGATAAGTCTTGCGCGCCGGATTGCTGGCGTCCTCGAGAATCTTGCCTCCGACGCCGGGGTTGTGCGCGATAGAGTGACGCACAATATCGCGCATCACGCGGCGATAGACCAGGTTGACTGAGTTGCGCGTGGCTTCCCACAGGTTCATGCGGCGGCCATTGTCGTCCTTGTTGAAGTTGACGAAATGGAGCAAACCGCCGCCAGTGAAGAAACCTGTAGACGGATCAGCCGAATAAGTGCGATTCATCGCGCCCTCCAGCATCGCGGCGAGGCTTTTGTCCTGTGCTGTCAACAGGTATTGAGCTGCCCACTGGGCAATCGCATCGTTATCCTGGTGAGCAATTTCATGCAGGCGCTTGTCAGGCAGTTGCAGATACGCATTGCGCAGCCTGCTGACGATTTCCAGATAACTGATCAGGGTGCGCAGTTTGGCGGTGGAACCCAGATCCAGTTTGGCGCCCTTGTTGATGTCGAACGGCTGGTTGAGATTATCCGCCTGTACCCGCAACAGCGCGCCTTGCGGGCTTATTTCATACAGGGTAAAGCTGTAAATGATCTTCGATAGATCATTCTCCGGGCTCAACAGATTTTTGCCATAGATACCCACTGCGTGCGCACCCTCAGGCGAGTTGAGGCTTATCAACAAGCGGCTTACCGCCTTTTGCGCGGCAGCGTTCAGGGTGCTGCTGGCGGAAAGGTCGAGGCGGTCCACGTCGTACAGACGATTCATGCCAAGCAAGCCGGCCAGCCGTGAACGCACGGCATTGGCGGCTTTTTGTTCGACAAAGTCACGGCTGCTGACCGCGCGCTGGATATTGAAGCGCAAAGGAATAACCAGCGCAGCGTCGCGCAGCGCCGGGCTGATCAGTCCGGCTTTGGCCATCAGGCGCAGGTAGATGTTGGTGTGATCGTTCAGAGCCTTGCGATTGCTGCCCAGATAAAACGACGGCTTGCGCTGCGCAATCAGCAGCGACAATACGTGTTTGAAGGCATTGGCGGTGGCGTGATCAGGTTGATTGGCATTGAGCAGACGCGCCACCTCCAGGTAGTCCAGGCCGTACCATGCCCACAGCGCGTCGGGCAGGCCGATCACTTCACCAAAGCCGGGTGCAGCAGAGAGCGGCACCGTATTGAGATAATCCAGCACCACCCTGCGGCGCGCGGGCAGGGTGTTTTCTCCGTCCAGATAAGCACGTACCGATGCAGACTCCATTTGCAGGAGCTTGTCGCCCATGGACAAGGTCAGGCCATCCGGTGAGTGGCGATATTTTTCGATCTGCGTGGCGAGCGTGCTGCCGCCGGGCACGTCATGCTCGGGATGGAATATCTGCACGATCTTGTCCATCACCGCCTGCGCCAGCCGGTCCCATTCCACTGCCGGATTGCGCTTGGGGTTATCTGTCGACAACAGTTCGCGGTTTTCGATAAACAGCAGCGAGTCGCGCATCAGCGCAGGAATGCTCTGAAAATCGCTGAATACGCGTTGCGGCGTGCGGCTGGAAAACATCACCGCGCCGGTGGTGTCGTACAGGGTGAGGCCAGCCTGATCTTTTTCATGGTAGGGCAGGAACAGATCGTTATCGGCCATTTGCGCCATGGCCGGACTGATGCGCGCCTGCGCAGCAATCGCGAAGCCGGAACTTGTCAGGCGCTTGCTGAAGTCCGGCAGACGGGTATAACCAAGGCGCACGTCATAAGGTCCATCGTGCGGAAAGCGGATGGATGGACTGGCGCCTGGTTCCAGCTTGAAATGCATGCGCGCGGCATACTCGCTGAGATACTTTGCCTGCAAGGTAGAAGTGGTGAACTCCCAGGCGAGAAAGCCCGCCAGTATGCCCACAATGAGCAGGCCGCTACCGGTAATAATGAGTTTGCTGCGTGTGGATACCATGATGCTGTTCAGACCCGGTTAAGCACTGGCGAGCCAGTCTTTGCCAATAAGGAAGTCACTGTACAGGCGTGCCTCTGCAGTGACTGCATCGGGCTGCCAGCTATAGCGCCATTTGACTATAGGGGGCATGGAAACCAGGATGGATTCGGTACGGCCATTGGATTGCAGGCCAAACAACGTGCCGCGATCATACACCAGGTTGAATTCCACATAGCGACCGCGTCGATACGCCTGAAAATCGCGTTCGCGTTCGCCGTAGGGGGTATCCATGCGGCGTTCCAGGATGGGCGCGTAGGCGGAGAGAAAATGGTCGCCGACACTTTGCATCAGGTTGAAGCTGGAAGTGAAATCACGCTCGTTGAAATCGTCAAAGAAAATCCCGCCAATACCGCGTGGCTCGTTACGATGCTTGAGGAAAAAATAAGTGTCGCACCATTGCTTGAAACGCGGGTAATAGGCGGCGTCAAACGGATTCAGCGCGTTGCGGCAGGCGTGATGAAAATGCACCGCATCCTCCTCGAAGCCGTAATACGGCGTCAAGTCCATGCCGCCACCGAACCACCACACCGGCTCGGCGCCGGGTTGGGTGGCCATGAAAAAACGCACATTGAGATGCACGGTGGGAGCATAGGGATTGCGCGGGTGGAATACCAGCGACACGCCCATGGCTTCGAAGCTGCGTCCTGCCAGTTCCGGCCGCACAGCAGTGGCGGAAGGCGGCAGGTTGTCGCCGAATACGTGGGAGAAATTCACCCCGCCACGCTCCAGCACGTTGCCGTCTTCCAGTACGCAACTGATGCCGCCACCGCCCTCCGGGCGCGCCCAGCTGTCGCGCAGGAAGGCCTTGCCGTCGATTTGTTCCATGCGCTCGACAATGAGTTCCTGCAGTTCCAGAAGATATTCCTTGATTGAATCTGTGTTCATGTTTCGTTCCTTAGCTGCGCAGGATATCGCCGCTGGCAAAATCGATAATGGTGCTGGGGCGCCGGGCTGTGCCAATTTTACCGGGAATGACGCGGATTTGATTGCCGAACATCCGGTGGCAGTCGCGCGCATTTTTCAGTGGCCTGCCGCCTGCCCGATTGGCGCTGGTGGAAACCAGTGCCATGCCGAGGCGCTCGCACAGCGAGGCCGCGAGCGGGTGCGCGGTGACGCGTACCGCCAGCTTGGTGTGGCGTCCGGTGAGCCAGGGCGGGCAATGCCTGGCCGCGGGCAGCAGCAAAGTGACCGGACCCGGCCAGTAGCCGGAATGCCCGGCAGCCTGTAATGCTTCGGCATCCACATAGCGTTTGAGCTGTTCGACGCGCGCAGCGATGAGTATCAGCCCCTTGGATTTCGGCCGCCCCTTGAGCTGCAGAATGCGCCGGACGGCATGCGGGTTCATCGGGTCGCAACCCAGCCCATAGCAGGATTCGGTGGGGTAGGCAATGACGCCGCCTGTCTTCAGCCAGCCACGCAACGTGGAATCAACGGGGTTTTTTGTCAATTGCACGGTAACCGATATCGCGCCGCATCTGGCAGCCGTCGAAGTGGATCTGATCGGCAATCTCATAGGCGCGGCGCTGGGCAATTTTTACGCTGTCGCCCAGGGCGGTGACGCACAACACGCGTCCGCCGCTGGTCACCGCCTTGCCGTCCTTGAGCGCCGTGCCGGCGTGGAATACATGGAAGTCTTCGTCATCCCTGGGCAGGCCGGCAATCACATCGCCGCTGCGTGGCACATCCGGGTAATTCGCCGCCGCCAGCACCACGCCCAGCGCGGTACGCCGGTCCCATTCGGCTTCCACTTTGTCCAGCGTGCCATTGACCGCGTGTTCCATAATGCCGGCCAGATCGGATTTCAGGCGCAGCATGATGGGCTGGGTTTCCGGATCACCCATGCGGCAGTTGAATTCCAGCACCTTGATATGGCCAGCGGCATCGATCATCAGTCCGGCATAAAGAAAACCGGTGTAGGTCACGCCCTCTTTTTTCATGCCGGCCATCACCGGCGCGATCACCTCGCGTAGCACGCGCGCATGGATTTCCGGGGTAACCACCGGTGCCGGCGAATAAGCGCCCATGCCGCCGGTGTTGGGGCCGGCGT
Source organism: Sulfuriferula sp. (assembly GCA_031371965.1). Lineage (GTDB taxonomy): Bacteria > Pseudomonadota > Gammaproteobacteria > Burkholderiales > Sulfuriferulaceae > Sulfuriferula. Next base: position 1,099 of record JANMKH010000134.1, on the reverse strand, counting down.
CGCCGTCCAGCAGGCGCTTGTGATCCTGGCTGGTGGCCAGCGGCAGCACGTGCTCGCCGTCGCACATCACGATGAAGCTGGCTTCCTCGCCGCTGAGAAATTCCTCGATCACCACGCGCGCGCCGGCGCTGCCGAGCTTGTTTCCTTCCAGCATCATGTCCACCGCCGCGTGAGCCTCTTCCGGGGTTTGCGCGACCACCACGCCCTTGCCTGCCGCCAGCCCATCGGCCTTGATGACGATAGGTGCGCCGTTGGCGTCGATGTAGGCATGCGCCGGCTGCGCTGCGCTGAAAGTCTGGTATTTCGCGCTGGGAATGTTGTGCCGCGCCATGAACGCCTTGGCGAAATCCTTGGAGGCTTCGAGCTGGGCAGCCGCCTGGGTCGGGCCGAAAATTTTCAGGCCGGCCGCACGAAATGCGTCCACCACGCCGGCGGCCAGCGGTGCTTCCGGCCCGACCACGGTGAACGCGACGCCTTCGCGCCGGGCAAACTCCACCAGGCTGGGAATGGCGCTCACCGGCACATTGGTGAGCGCCGGATCACCCGCCGTGCCGGCATTGCCGGGTGCAACCAGCACCTTGGAAATACGTGGTGACTGGGCCAGGCGCCAGGCAATGGCGTGTTCGCGTCCGCCGGAACCGATGACTAGAGCTTTCATGTTTAACCTGTCAAAACTTAGTGGCGGAAATGCCGATGCCCGGTAAACACCATGGCGATGCCATGCTCATCCGCAGCGGCAATGACTTCAGCATCCTTGATGCTGCCGCCCGGCTGAATCACGGCCTTGGCACCGGCTGCAGCGAGCACGTCGAGCCCGTCGCGGAACGGGAAGAAAGCGTCGGACGCCACTGCGCAGCCGGTCAGCGGCAAGTCCGCATGGCCCGCTTTGATGACGGCGATGCGGGTGGAATCCACCCGGCTCATCTGGCCGGCGCCCACGCCCAAAGTCTGCCCGCTTGCGGCAAATACAATGGCGTTGGATTTGACGAATTTGGCCACGCGCCAGGCGAACAGCATGTCCTGGATTTCCTGCGGGCTGGGTTGGCGCTGCGTGACCACTTTCAAATCGGCGGCGGTGATGTTGAAAGTGTCCGCGGTC
>JANMKH010000119.1:0-3694 GCA_031371965.1 Sulfuriferula sp. | reverse complement strand
GTGATCGTATAAGCCATATAGGCTATTCACGCATATACGGCTGATACGCAGTAGTGACGATTCCATTGAGACTCCTATGAAGAAACAAGGGGGGCGAAAGAGATCCGTTCATGTAACACGGGGGCTTCGGATACATCCTGCAAAAAATCCCCGCCCAATGTAGGCTTTTTTCGTTTTCCCGGCAAATGGTGTGAAGCCTGCAAGCGCATTAGCGAGTACTCGCGAATAATGGAGTCAGCGGCTGAGCATCCCAATAGTTTTTTCTTGTACTTCCCTACTTTATTTTCAGAATCTCGTCCCACGGCGGTTTTGGTCCGATGCGTTGAGCAAGGTACTCGACCAGGGTACTGACCCGATGGGGCACATAACGGTTGCTCGGGAAGATGGCGTAGATGCCCGCCTCCGATGTCTGAAATCCGGGCAGCAGAATTTCCAGTTTGCGCTCACGCACGGCTTGTTCGGCCATGAAGGTGGGGGCGCTGGTGATGCAAATGCCACGGACCGCGGCGGCGAGCAGGGCATCGCCGCTGTTTGCTTTCAGCCGGCCACTTACCGGGAACCACTGCGTTTTGCCGTCCATGATGAAGGGCCAGCTTGAGTGGGTGGTGAGCAGATAGCCGGCGCACTCGTGCTGGATCATATCTTTCGGGTGTTTGGGCCTGCCGTGGCGCTGCAAATAGTCGGGTGCGGCAACGATGACACCGCGACTGCTGCCTATCTTGCGCGCCACGTCGCCCGGATCGAGTTGATAGGAGATGCGGATGCCCAGATCGAAGCCGCCTTCAATCAGGTTGACCCGTTGGTCGTTGAATACCAGTTCGATCGATATCGCCGGGTTGGCCGCCATGAAGTCGCCAAACATCGGCATCAATTGCTGAATCCCGAACGAAAACGGCAGGGTGATGCGGATATGCCCGCGCGGCGCCTGCTGGTCATCGGTCAGGCTGGCTTCGGCGGCATCCACCAGACTCAGGATTTCGCGGCATTTTTCCAGGTAGCCTGCACCGGTTGAAGTCAGGCTCAATCGCCGTGTGCTGCGCGCCAGCAGTTTGCTGCCCAGGTGTGTTTCGAGCGCCGCTACCTGCCGCGTCACCACCGAACGTGCCACGTTCATTTGTTGCGCGACGGCCGAGAAGCTGCCGAGTTCAACCACCCGGATAAAGAGCCGCATGCTGTCCAGTCTATCCATTTTGTCCCGTCAAATTGTTGCTTTAAACGCAATAATTATTTGTTGATTGTAGGCTATTTCACCTACAACGACTTGCGTAAAGTACACCCATCGATCAACTACTCATGTTCCGGATTTCGTATATGAGCCATCCCGCCAGCTATACCCATACTGCGATCGCCCTGCATTGGCTGGTGGCGATTGCGCTGGTCGCGACTTTCGGTGTGGGCTTTTATATGAGCGGGCTAGCGCTGTCGCCTGCCAAGCTCAAAATCTACTCGTGGCACAAATGGGCCGGGGTGACGATCTTTGCGCTGGTGTTGTTCCGGCTGGTCTGGCGTGTGACGCATCGTCCGCCGGTGCCGCCCGTTGGCATGCCCGCCTGGCAGCACCGCGCGGCGGAGTTTGCGCACTACCTGCTGTATGCCCTGATGGTGGCTGTGCCGTTGAGTGGCTGGCTGATGAGTTCGGCCAAGGGTTTCCAGACGGTGTATTTCGGCGTGCTGCCGTTGCCCGATCTGCTCGCCAGGAACAAGGAGCTGGGCGACGCGCTCACCCTGGTTCACAAGACGCTGAATTTCACCCTGGCCGGGCTGGTTGTGATCCACGCGGCTGCGGCGCTCAAGCATCATTTTTTTGATCGCGACAATGTGCTCTCGCGCATGCTGCCTTTTATCAGGAAACCTTAGGAATACCGCCATGAATACCTTGACGAAAAAAATCGGATTACTGGCCGGCATGCTGGCGCTGTGGGCAAGCTGCAGCGCACAGGCGGTCGAATTCAACCAGCTCCAGGCAGACAAGAGCGCGGTGTCGTTTGTGTACAAACAGATGAATGTGCCGATTGAAGGCAGCTTTAAACGCTTTCATGGGCAGATCAGTTTTGACCCGGCGAAACCGGCGCTCGGCCGGGCCGAAATCGACATCGAACTTGCCGGCATCGACGCCGGCTCGGACGAAGCCAACGACGAGGTGGCGGGCAAGCTCTGGTTCAACACCAAGGCATTTCCGGTTGCGCGTTTTGTTGCAACGTCGATCAAGCCGCTCGGCAACAATCGCTTCGAGGTGGCGGGCAAGATGAGCATCAAGGGCAGGACGCTCGATGCACGCACCGTGGCCACGTTTCAACCGCAAGGCAGCAACGGCGTGTTCGCAGGCAGCCTGGTGTTGAAGCGTGCCGACTATGGCATCGGAGAGGGCGTGTGGGCCGACTTTGGCACCGTGGCCAACGATATACAAATCAAGTTTCGTCTGGTGGCCTCTGCAATGGCCGCCAGTAAGAAGTAGTTGGATTTCATCTTGCGAAGGGGGGTTATATGTTTGCAAAAACTACGCTAAAAGACGCTGAGCGCATTGTTCGAATTGTGATGGTTACAATTTTGCTCACTGCAGGAACAAGCAAGTTTTTTAGTCACGGTGGCTTCGTCGAGTACTACTCCAAGCTATTCCAGGGAGATCTACGAATCCAATTGCCGCCATTTATTGTGAACACTTATCTACAACTTATCCCGTTTATCGAAATCGGCCTTGGTTGTGCCCTCCTCAGCAATCGGTATAAGTGGGTTGCCGTGTATGGCTGGTTTGCATTCATGCTCAGCCTTTTGGTTGGTCACTACATTCTGCAAGAGTGGGCATCTGTAAATCAAATGCTTGATTACTTTTTCTTGGGGTTGTTGTGCTTTGTCCTACCCAACCACCAATCCTGGCTTCGGCGAGATGTTGCATGACCAGTCCCAACCCTGGCAATCATTCCACAGAACCTGTGCAACAAACCGCACAGGCCGATTCACAAGTTCAGTTTGTTTAACCGTTGTTTACTCAAGGAGAATCACCATGAAAAAACTCGCTATAGCCTTAGCTCTTGCTTCCCTCAGCGCCGCTGCATTCGCGGCACCGGTAACTTTCGATATCGATACCACGCACACTGCGCCGCGCTTCGAGTACAACCACTTCGGCTACTCCAACCAGTTGCACAGTTTCGACAAGACCAGCGGCAAGATCGTGCTGGATAGCGCGGCCAAAACCGGATCAGTGAATCTCACCATTGATGCCAAGTCGGTGAACACCGGTTACCCCTTGTTTAACGAGCACATCCAGGACAAGGATTTCTTCGATACGGCGGAATATCCGACCATCACTTTCAAATCGACGGGGGTGAAATTCGAAGGCGACAAACCGGTAGCGGTGGAGGGTAAGCTGACGATAAAAGGCGTGACCAAGCCGGTGACGCTGACTGTTACCTCGTTTCAGGAAATGCTGAATCCTATCCTGAAGCGGGATGCGATCGGCGCCAATGCGGTGGCAAAAATCAAACGCACGGACTTCAATATGGGCAAATACGCGCCCTATGTGTCCGATGACGTGAACCTCATCATCGCAGTCGAGGCAGTGAAAGAGTAAGGGAGTGCAACAACTCCAACGATGCGCCGTTGTCGGCCACGAGGCGGCTCCAGCGTATCGAATTGATAAATGGTGTTGCCGCAATCCGCATAGGCACTACGTTTAAATTCAGCCATCACTTTTAAG
>JANMKH010000117.1:0-3287 GCA_031371965.1 Sulfuriferula sp. | reverse complement strand
AGGGTGGTCACGTCACCCGAATGAAACGCTGCAGGACACAGTCTTCAGCGCCAGCCAGTTAACAACTAGAGCCTTGAGCACCGGCGTTGGAATCCATAAGCGAGGGCCGTTCCGCACGCTTGGTGATCTCGATCGGAAGAGTCTCTCCATTTACGTCACTGCCAACCTAATTAACAAAGTCGCGGCTATCTATGTATCCGCCAATGAGTACTGGATAGCAGGTGCACCAGCTGAGACGTTTGTCCAACTTGATTCCCAACCGTTGGCGCCGTGGCCCGAACCATTCGAAGACGCAGAAGCAAAAGAGCGTTGGGTTTGCGTAATGCTGAAAATGGAGAACCCCCCAGAATGGATTCCACCTGAGTTGGCTCGCCAAGGCTGGGGAATAGACTTTCGTGAGACCATGCCTATCAAGAAGGAGAACCGTTGAGGTGGGCATTGACCCATCAATCAGCACGGACCCTGCGCAATGAAGCCGCGCAACGCCGATTATTTCAGACGTTGACCGTCTTGCACGCGGCATCACCCTGACGCAAACCATCAATCGTCATTGTCGTCGTTCCAGTCGCGGTGCTGGCGAACTTGCCGGTAACCACCGCGATAGTCGCCGCCGTAGCCACCGCGATTTTCCCCAACAGCCACATTCACGTCGATGAAGCGGCCCGGGTTGTAGGGCAGCGTGGTGCTCATGTTGCGGCCGCGGTAGCTGTACACCACGTTGTAGCCGGATACCACCTGACGATAGTTGTCGCGGGTCTGGCAACGCTCTACCTGGCGCGGCTGATAGTAGCCGCCGTCACCACGGCGGCCATTGTTGCTGATGTTGTCGCCCACCAGTGCGCCGGTCACCGCGCCTACAGCGGCTGCGGCGGTACGGCCATTGCCTCGACCCACGGTATTACCCAGCAATCCGCCGACTACGCCGCCGATGAGGGCGCCGCCGTAGGAGCGTGGCTCATTTCTGTATCCGCCGTCCACCGTTTCGGTCCAGCATTCGCGACGCGGCTCGTTCACCTGCTGATAGATCGGTGTGGAGGAAAGTACGCGTGCACGGTCGTTGAAATAATCCTGGTGATCTGCCAGCGCAGCCGTGCTCAGCGTCATCAGGGCAATTGCGCCGGCAGTCAGTTGGGTTGTACGCATGATTCATCTCCTTGTCGTGATGTGGCGATTCGTTTTCGAATCCACGCTTGCATCATGACCGACAGGCGTTTCTGCGCCATTTCCGAGTGCAGTCAAACTGTAACAGTGTGTTACTCGGCCGATACGTCTGCTTTGCCTGTCAGCAGCCAATACAGCACCGGCATCACCAGCAACACCAGCGGCAATTGCACCGCCAGCCCGGCGATGATGGCCACCGCCAGCGGCTGCTGCATGGCGGAGCCCTGGCCGATGGCAAACGCCAACGGCAGCAGCGTGAGGATGGCGGCGAAGGTGGTCATGGCGATGGGGCGCATGCGGTTTTTTCCGGCCTCGATCAGCGCTTGCGGAAACGACATTTCGCGGATCAGGTCGCGGTACTCGGAAAAGTAGAAAATCGCGACCTCGGTGACGATGCCGATAATCATGGTCATGCCCATCATCGCCGAGATATTGAGTTCGATACCGGCCACCCACAGCCCGATAAATACCGCCGATACCGCCAGCAGCGGAATCGCCAGAATCGCCAGCGCCATGCGGAAGCTTTCGTACAGAAACAGCAGCAGCAGAAACACCAGCCCGATCGCGGCGATGAATACCGCCATCAAGCCCTTGAAAGCGATTTGCTGCTGCTTGTAAACGCCACCCAGTTCGAAGTACATGCCTTTGGGCAGCAGGTTCGGCTGCGCCATGATTTTCTGGATATCGGCGATGACCGGCCCCATGGAACGCCCGCTGATGCGCCCGGTAACGGCCACCATGCGCTTGAGGTTCTCGCGCCGGATTTGCGGCTGGCCGCTGATCGGCACAATCTGCGCCACGCGGCTGAGCGGGAACACATGCCCGTCGGGCGCGCGGATCAACAGCTTGCCGACGTCGGGGGTGATGGCGCGTTGATCCTGCGGTATCCATACGCGCACGCCGACCAGTTTCGGGCCTTTCTGCATTTGCGTGGTGACCACGCCGGACAGATAGCCGCTCAGGGTTTGCGTGATGCTGTCCGGGTTCATCCCCTCCAGCGCCGCCTTGACCCGGTCCACGCGGATCTCCAGCGCGTCGCCGGCCGGGTTGATGCCGTCGCGCGTATCCACCACACCGGGTACCTTGTTGATCGCTGCCTGCACTTTTTTCGCGCTCGCCGAGAGCTCGTCCGGGTTATCGGAAAACAGCTTGATCTCGATCGGCTGCGGCACCGAGGTGAGATCGCCGATGACGTCTTCCATCAGCTGCGCCAGCTCGATTTTGAGACCGGGTACCTGCTGTTCGACCTGGCTGCGGATGTCGTCCATCACCGTCTCGATCGGCGGGCGTTTGCCGGCTTTCAGGCGGATAAAAAAGTCGCCTTCGTTGGCTTCGGTCAGGCCTCCGCCCAATTGCGTGCCGGTGCGGCGCGAATAGGTGTCCACATACGGATTGGCCTTGATGATCGCCTCCACCTGCTGCAACAGGCGGTCAGTCTCGGTCAGCGAGGTGCCCGGTGCGGCACGGTAGTCGAGAATGAAGCCGCCTTCATCCATGGACGGCATGAAACCGGAACCGACCTGGGTATATGCCAGTACACCCACGCCGAGCAAGGGCACGACCAGCAGCAGAATCAACACCGGCCGCGCCAGCACGCGTTGCATCAGCACAGCATAGCGGCGGTGCATCCATTCGGTCAGGCGCCCGCCTTCCTTCTGGTTGGCGTCTTTTTCAGTGAGGAAATGATCCGCCAGCAGCGGCACCGCCAGCCACGTCACCAGAAAGGAAATGATCAGCCCCGACGCCTTGGTCAGCGACAGCGCCTTGAAAAACGCACCGGTCACGCCGGTCAGAAACGCCAGCGGCAAAAAGATGATGATGGTGGAAGCAGACGAACCCGCCAGCGGGCGCATGAATTCCATCGCTGCCGCCATCACCCGGCCGTGATGCTCGCCGGTCGCGCCGCGCAGGCGCCGCACGATGTGCTCGATCATCACGATTGCATCGTCGATAATCAGCCCCACTGCCGCCGCCATGCCGCCCAGGGTCATGATGTTGAAACTCATGCCCAGGACGTACAGAAAAACAACTGTCGCTGCCTGTTCGGTGTTCACGACCAAGGAGGAGTTCAGAGTTATTTTGATGTTTCGCAGTTTTGCGATAAGCTCCAGCACCGCCTTCCCGTT
>JANMKH010000045.1:0-2317 GCA_031371965.1 Sulfuriferula sp. | reverse complement strand
AGCGGCTCCGGCCACATCGAGCTGATTTATGATTTCAGCCACGGCGGCAGCGCCGATGGCTGGCTGCACAGCCTGTTCCGCTACACCCATAGAAGTAGCGGGCACATCGCAGAAACCAGCTTCGGTGCGCATGTATTCAACACCGTGCTCACCTACAAGAACGAACCGCAATCCTACGCCGGCGCCCCCCCGGGCCTGAGTACGCGGCTGTTCCTGCGACTGGGTGATGCACCGCTGGACACCATGTGTCATCTGATTTATCCGGCTTCCACACCCTGGCATGCGCATTCCGATACCACGCTTAGTTTGTTCAATGGACTGGGTGAGGAAATTGCCCAACGAAAAATCGCCATTCCATGCAGCGGTTCGCTGCATTGGCGCTATTCGGAAATGTTTGATGTTGATAATCGTCGGCAGGCCGGGCAGGGCGCCTACATCATCATTCGCGACGTGACCTGCCGCCTGTTCGGATATCACGGCACATTGCACGGCGAGCAGGCGTTTTGCCTGGATCACATGTTCGGGTTTTGACTGCAATGACGGCCGATAATCATCTCTGTGACTTGACCGGGCATGCATCCAGCCAGCTGCAAACTTCCGTTTTTTATGAAATCAAGGATATGTTGCGCGGCGAAACCGTCACCTTTCTGTTTGCCGAAGATCCGGCCATTATTCTGCATAGTCTCAATTTGCAGTTGCGCAACAACCTGCGCTGGGAAGTAAGCGAAGAGCCAGGTCCACGTTGGCGTGCAGTGATTCATCGCGCTGAGGATGTGCCGCCAGTGGACGTGCTGGATATGCTCAAGCGTGACCACAAACGGCTGGATGCGATGTTTTCTCGGGCCATCCATCTCACCGATAATGGTCGGCTGGAAATTGCCCATGCGTTGATGCGCGCTTTTAACGAGGGTCTGCGCAAGCATCTGCAGGTGGAACAGGATCTGCTGGCGCGTGCCATCCGTACCCCGCCCAATGCGCAGGGTTTTGATCCGAGTGCCGCGATGGTGCAGGAACACAACGAAATCTTGAATCAGTCAGTCATGATTGAGGCCAGCTTTGAAGAGGCGGACGCGAGCAGTGCCAGTGTCGGGCCGTTATTGGCTATTCTCGCAGGGTACTTGTCCAAGCATGAGCAACGCGAGGAGGTCACCTTGTTTCCGGTATGGACAGGGGCGTTGAACAAAGCGCCCGAACAGGCGCGCACGGCTCTGTTCAACAAGGTAATGGAGATTTTACAGGACTAGCTACCGGTTAAAGGGCAGGATCTTTTACCGCAAATCCGTGCCCGCGTAGCAGGTTCAAACTTGGATTCAGGCACGATTGAATGAACTCGCGTCGTGCCGGATTGTGCCGGGCGATCTCGCGCCACTGGTGGCCGGGATTCAGACCGGACAGCTCATAAACATCGGTCTGCGGCAGATAAAAAGTCGTTACGAACTGGCGTATCAATAAATTAACTACTGGGGTCAGCAATTTCTTGTGCCAAGTCGAGGTACGCGCCAAGCTTTGCTCGAGCGCATTACGCGCATGGGCAATGTGGCGAGCTTCGTCAATCACATGCAAAGTGCACATCTGCCGAATCAGCGGGTCTACGCTGTCATTGCCGTGCGTACGGATGTAGCGGTTAAGCTTGTCTGGTACCTCTTCACCTATCGTTACAGCCAGCCAGAATAGCGTGGTATTGATCGGTGCATGGCGACCAAGAAAATCCGCAGTGCGGGGCCGGTTGCGCCATACGCCGGGCAGGCGCAGGCCGCCTTTTTCCATCAACTTGAGAAACATCAGGCTATGCCCGGATTCCTCGCGTATCTCATGCAGGTAGTAAGCGAGTTCTTGTGCAGATTGGGTATGTTTGAGATTGCGTGACAGGCGTTCTACGAAAATGGCCTCGAGCCACAAGCCAGCCTGAATAAAACCTGTGAACTCGTATTGCGACAGACGAATGCGGGTGGTTTCCGCTAACTCATCATATTCGCGCGTTCCAAACAAAGAGATGGCTGTGGGTGGTAGCCAGTACGCTTTGGTGTCCAGCGTCTCCCAATTCAGCCGTTGCAGCGGGTCATGGTAGGGTGAGCTGTTGGTGGCGAGTTGTTCCAGCAGTGAGAGTTCGGCATACGCCATGCAAAACGCCTTGTTCAGAGCAATATTAACAGTCGCTAATCATACCATTTTTCTTTTGAAGAGGCATTGCCAGACGACAAACACCTTGCTGTTAAACGCCTTCTCCGGTATTCTTGCGCCCTTTCTGGGGTTGCACGAAAAGCATTATTTTGCTTCCAGAAAATGATATTCCGGAGAGGTGGATGAGCGGTTTAAG
>JANMKH010000026.1:0-3458 GCA_031371965.1 Sulfuriferula sp. | reverse complement strand
GTGGTGCCAGAGCTGCATGGTGGGAATGCGCTTGTTCCACCCGAACAGGGTCTGGACGTCGATGGGCTTGTGTGCGTCGGTAATGCGATGCACGATGATTTGCCCATCCTTCTCCAGCTCCCACATGTGATCGCGAATGTCGTCCATGCGCTCGCCCAGATCAACGGTGCGCTTGTCGACGTGCTTGCGCACCCATTCGGTGGCCTTCTCGGCATCCGCACTGGATAAACCCGCGTCCTGAAAAAAAGAACCGTGACCGGCAATGCCTTGATTTACCCCCGTTACATCCTTACCTGTTTCCATGGATTGATCTCCTTGAGATAAAGGCCACGCCGCTCAAGCACGGTCAGCGATTTGACCTGTTTCATCCCCTATTGGGAGCATTTCTGACATTGTCTGCCGAATCCGACCGCACTATCGATTCTGCAGCATACCGCCGTCAGAAATATAAGATGTACTATAGATACATCTTATATTGCAGTCAAGATATTACCCATAACTGAAAATGGAATCCAACTGAGGGTTTGATGCAAAAGATTTGGATTAACCTATCGAAAATACACCTATACTGGATTGAGAAAATATAACGAATCGTCGCGTTTTTTGCGACCACCGCGCGAGGACCGTATTCACTTATTTATAAGAGAGACGCCCGCCATGAAAACTTTCATCCAGGTAAGCGAAATCTGGGTACCCTCCAGGAATCGCACCGTTCTCGAATTCCAGGGTGGTTTGTACGGCCCCTACAAACAGTTGCGCATGGCCAGCGAGCGCATGTGCTTCGGCTACGACGAGGGCCTGCCGGGCAAGGCCTGGGCCGCGCGTCACCCCGTCATTCTCAAGGACTTGCAGCAACCCTATTTCAGACGCGCCGAGGCCGTGCGGGAAGCGGGGCTCACCTGCGGCGTGGCACTGCCCATCTTCGCCGGGGACTATCTGCTGGCGGTGGTGGTGATGTTCTGCGGCAACGACGCGGACAGCGTGGGCGCCATCGAGCTATGGCACAACGACCCGGCCCTGTCCTACGACATGAGCCTGGAAGATGGCTACTACGGCAACGCCGTAAACTTCGAGTATGTCTCGCGCCGCACCCAGTTCCGCCCCGGCTTCGGACTGCCGGGCATGGTCTGGGAAAGCGGCATGCCGGTCATCGTGGACAGCCTGTGGAATGCGGAACGCTTTCTGCGCAAGGATGACGCGCGCAAGGCCGGGCTCGGCAATGGCCTGGGCATACCCGTGTCCGGCGAAGCCGGCCAGAATTATGTCATGACCTTCCTGTCCGCCATGGGAACCCCCATCGCCCGGCGCTTTGAGGTTTGGGTACCCGAGGAGAACCGCGAGGCCCTGATCTTCAACGCCGGCCATTGCGACAACGTACCCGAGTTCGCCCTGGATTACGTCTCCACCCGACTCTATCCCGGAGATAGCCCCATCAGCCGCGCCTGGATGCTGGGCATACCGGAGATCTGCGAATCCGTGGCGGAGGACAGCTCGGCCATCGGCGCCTCCGCCCGCAAGGCGCGACTGGAGACCATGCTGGCCCTGCCCGTGCTGGAGAACGGACGCCTCAAGGCAGTCGTGGCATTTTATTTCTGATAGGCGATGATTGGAGGCGGCCCCTGTGGCGCTGCTGCGCTGGGGCACCCGTTACACGTTTACTCGATGACCTCGGTCAGATGATCGTTCACCAGCCAGTCGCCAATGCTGTTCATCACCACCCGCTCCCGGCCGACAAATCCGTGCGCCGTGAAGGCCTGGCAATCGGCGCCATGCGGATTGTCCTGACCCTTGACCCGCATGATCGGGATGACGCCTTCGTACTTCTTCAGCGGTGCGAACGGCGTGAGGTCGCAGGGGTCGTCCTGATGATGCACCAGGAGTTGCCGCATCGATGCCTTGGTCAGGTCTATCCCATTCAAAACCAGACCCCATGAATATCGCTTCGGGGGAAAAATATTTTTAGCCATGGATGGACGTGGTTCCCAAGGCATCATCCACGCTGGTTTCTCAGCATTGCCACTACTGAATGCTGCCTACTATGTACTACGCATCGTCCAGAACATCGCCCCCACTGCCAGGGCCATCATCAGCGTCGCCAGCCAGCCGAGTATCCTGAGTCTTGGGGATAAAACGAAACGGCCCATGATTTCCGGCCGCACCGCCATCAGCATCATCACCACCATGATGGGCACCGAGATCACGCCATTGATGACAGCGCTCCAGTACAGCGCCTTGATCGGGTTGATCGAGGTGAAACCCAGCGCCACGCCAATCACGGTAGAAAGAATGATGATTCCATAAAATCCTTTCGCCCTCAGCGGTGTGTACTCAAGGCTGTTTTTCCATTTGAAAGCACCGGACATGGCGTAGGCGGAAGAACCGGCCAGTACCGGAATCGCCAGCAACCCGGTACCAATGATGCCGGCGCTGAATAGCAGAAAAGCAAAATCCCCAGCAATCGGACGTAACGCAGAGGCCGCCTGCGCGGAAGTTTGAATATCCGTTATCCCATGCAGGTTAAGCGTCACCGCCGTGGTTAGAATAATGAAGAAGGCGACTAAATTGGAAAATCCCATGCCAATAAAAGTATCGATTTTGATGTCTCTAAGGCTGGCTTTGGCTTGATCAGGTTGTTTTATCAAGGGCTGGGCGTGCGGATTGGCGCGCAGGTCCTCCACTTCTTCCGACGCTTGCCAGAAAAACAAATAAGGACTGATGGTGGTGCCGAATACGGCGACCACGGTGGTGATGTATTCAGGCTTCCAGGATAAATGCGGGGCCAATGTTCTGGTCAAAGCCTCCGTCCAGGGAACATGAATGACAAAAACCGTAGCCACGTAAGCCAGCAATGCGAGCGTGAACCATTTAAGAATGCGCACATAGCGTTTATAAGGAATGAACACCTGAAGCAATAAGGACACGACACCAAAACCGACTGCGTACCATTGTGCGCGCCCGCCAATAATCAATTTCAATGCCGCGCCCATGGCAGAGATATCGGCAGCAATATTAATCGTATTGGCAATCAGCAATAGACCGACAATGCTATACAACAGCCAGGGCGGATAGTGACGGCGCATGTTGCCGGCTAACCCTCGGCCGCTTACGCGCCCGATTCTGGCGCTGATCAACTGGATCCCCACCATTTATGGATAGGTAAAAAAAACCGTCCACAGCATGCTGAAACCGAATTGCGCGCCAGCCTGCGAGTAGGTCGCAATCCCGCTGGGGTCGTCGTCCGCCGCGCCGGTAATCAAACCCGGCCCGAGTTTTTTAAACCACGGTTTTTTACCGTCTTCAGCGTCTTCTGGAACAGAGGCCAATTTTGACAATGCGCGGTGCGGCATAGGATTTCTTTTAAAAGTGTTGTGAGCAATCACGCCACTGGGCGCTCTGGCTCTGCAGTGTGCATCGGACTATGCCTTTTTGACAAATTCCGATTTCAACTGCATGGCGCC
>JANMKH010000011.1:0-6587 GCA_031371965.1 Sulfuriferula sp. | reverse complement strand
GACGTTGTCCAAAATAACCTCGGCTCGCGCTGTTGAGAAACTTAGTATACAAGAAATAAAAGGCTGGGCGCCATGCGACGCCCAGCCCTTAGCGTGAAGCTTATAACAGCTTAGTGACTTGCTGCTTTAAACAGCTTTGCTTTGTCAACCAAGTCCACGTGCTTGCGCTTGAACACCGTCCACTGCTTGGCTTCTTTGTCGTAGATGGAGTTGACGAAGCACTTCCAGTTTTCCTCATCGACAAAGTTTTTGTCCATGCGGTAGTAGAAGCCCGGGTAGCGGGATTCTTCGCGGAACTGGATATGCTTCATGTGGGCTTCCGCCGTCATCAGACGGTGGTAGTTTTCCCAGGCGCGCAGCAGTTCGTGCAGGTCTTTCGCACGCATCTTGAGGGCGTCTTCCTTCAGCATCTCGAGTTTTTCTTCGGCCACTTTCAGCATGTGCGCGTTGGTGGTGTAGTAGGTCGCCACGCCGGCCACGTACTCGTCCATGATTTTCTGCAGGCGGAATTGCAGCATCTTGGGCGTGATGTAGTGCGGGTTGATATCGATCGCCGTGGTGTAATCCTTGAACTCAAGGAAAGTCTTGACCGGCTGATAGATGTCCGCGACCAGCTGTTCGGGCGAGGTATCCAGTTCCGGTTTCCAGTCCTTGTTGTCGATGCAGTACTTGACCATGGACTTGGCGCACATGCGGCCTTCGGCATGCGAGCCGGAAGAGAACTTGTGGCCGGATGCGCCGACGCCGTCACCGGCGGTGAACAGACCCTTGACCGTGGTCATGGAGCGATAACCCCAGTTCCAGCCCTTGGGCAGGTGGCCCGGAATTTTGGCAGCATCGTCATGGTCTTCACTGGTGGGCGCGCCGAGATCCTCGGGACCGGATACCCAGATGCCGCAGCAACCGGAGTGGGAGCCGAGCAGGTAGGGCTCGGTAGGCATCAGTTCGGAATTTTTCTTCTCCGGCTCGATGTTTTCACCCACCCAGACACCGCACTGGCCGATGCACATGTCGAGGAAGTCTTCCCAGGCTTCTGCTTCCAGGTGCTTCACTTCGCGTGGGGACAGGGTTTCGCGCAACTTGGCGAGGGCGGCGACAGTGTCCATGTAAATCGGGCCGCGACCTTCCTTCATTTCCTTCAGCATCAGGTGGTTGCGCAGGCAGGAGGCGGGAACGGCGGCCAACCCGTAGGGGGGATAGTCGTTCAGCATCTCCTTGTTGCGGTCCATGTACACTTCGCCGTCAGCATTGACGGCCTTGGCCTTGAACAGCAGGAACCATGCGCCCACCGGGCCATAGCCGTCCTTGAAGCGGGCGGGCACGAAGCGGTTTTCCATCATGGTCAACTCAGCGCCGGCTTCGGCGGCCATGGCGTAGGTGGAACCGGCGTTCCACACCGGATACCAAGCACGCCCCTGACCTTCACCCACGGAGCGCGGGCGGAACAGGTTAACGCAACCGCCGGCGGCCAGCAGGATAGCCTTGGCCTTGTACACCACAACTTTGTGGTCACGCGTGGAGAAGCCGACTGCACCGGCAATGCGCGAAGGATCGTTCTTGTCGTTGACCAGCTTGACGATGAAGATGCGCTCTTCGATGCGATCCATGCCCAGCGCCTTTTTGGCGGCCTCGGCGACGATCCACTTGTAGGATTCGCCGTTGATCATGATCTGCCACTTGCCGGAACGCACCGGTTTGCCACCGTCCTTCAGCGCGGGCATGCCTTTGGAACCGTCGTGACGTTCGCCGTTTTCGTCGGTTTTCCAGATTGGCAGGCCCCACTCTTCAAACAAGTGTACCGACTCGTCCACGTGGCGGCCAAGATCGTAGGCGAGGTCGTCGCGGGTGATACCCATCAGGTCGTTGGAGACCATGCGGGCGTAATCGGCGGGATCCTGCTCGCCGATGTAAGTGTTGATGGCGGACAGGCCTTGTGCCACGGCACCGGAACGGTCCATGGCGGCTTTGTCCACCAGTTTGATTTTCAGGTCAATGCCGGTTTCAGCCTTGGCGGCATCCGCCCAGCGCATGACTTCGTAAGCGGCACCACAGCAGGCCATGCCGCCACCAATGAAGAGGATGTCTACTTCCTCTTGAACTACTTCGGGATTACCAAATTCTCCAGCCATTTTCGTGCTCCTTGCTTGCAGTTCAGCGTGGCGCACAGGCCCGCTCCCTCCCGCAATATGTTGGGTTAAATCGTCAAGATTACTTGCGGATCAGTTCGGCGGGATTGCCGGGACGGTAGCCGCCGGAGGCCGTGAAGAAGCCGGACTTGGTGATGTTTTCCAGTTTCGCTGTTTCCTTGCCGCCGTAAGGGTCGATGGAACCTTCCGGTGTGGTGCGGATCGGGAACTTGAAGCGCTTCAGTGTGCCATTGTGGAACTTGATGGTCCACATGATGGAATCGGAACCGCGCAACGGCTGCACCGAGCCGCCCAACGGTACAATGTCAGCGTAGTGGCGCACTTCAATGGCGTTTTGCGGGCAGATTTTTACGCAGGAATAGCATTCCCAGCATTGCTCCGGCTCCTGGTTGTACGCCTTCATGGCGTGCCCCGTCGCGGAGCCATCTTTATCCAGCATCATCAGGTCGTGCGGACAGATATACATGCAGGCGGTCTTGTCCTGACCCTTGCAACCGTCGCATTTGTCAGTACGAACATAGGTAGGCATCTCTATAGTCTCCTTTTGTTAAAAACACCGCGTAAGTCGCGGCCCTTTGAGACGCTGAACCAGCCTTGGCCGGGGCGAATGCTGGTCTATCCAGCTTCTTCCGCTTCCGGGAGGCTCAGAGCTTCAAATTCTGTACATCAAGTCGCATTCATTGACTGTGACTTCGAAACATCATGCAGCCGAGTGGCCTTTCAATTCGACTTTGACGTTCTGCTCCGCACTCAGGCCGGCGTAGTATTTTTGTAACACCTTCGCCACTTCGGGGCGGCTGAATTCCACTGGCAAATCCTGCCCTTCGGACAGCATCGAACGTACTTTGGTACCGGACAACAGGATGCGGTCATCCTTGGTATGCGGACATGTGCGTTGCGATGCCATGCCACCGCATTTGTTGCACCAGAAGGTCCAGTCGATGTTCATGTTGGTGGTTTCAAGCGAGCCAGCAGGAATCTCGTCAAAGATTTTCTGCGCGTCGAACGGGCCGTAGTAGTCGCCCACACCGGCGTGGTCGCGACCAACGATCAAATGCGAACAACCATAGTTCTGACGGAACAGGGCATGTAGCAGCGCCTCGCGCGGACCGGCATAGCGCATGTCGAGCGGATAGCCGGCCTGAATGACGGTGTTGGGTGCGAAATAATTTTCAATCAGGGTGCTAATGGCTTCGGAGCGAACTTCGGCGGGTATGTCACCAGGTTTGAGCGCGCCCAGCAGTGAGTGAATCAGTACGCCATCCATGGTTTCGATGGCAATCTTGGCCAGATATTCGTGCGAGCGATGCATCGGGTTGCGGGTCTGGAATGCAGCCACCCGGCTCCAGCCAGCCTTCTCGAATGCGGCGCGGGTTTCGGCAGGCGTCATGAACTGGTCGCCGTATTCTTCTTTGAAACCGCCTGTGGACAATACTTTAACCGGTCCGGCGAGATTAACCGGGCCTTGCTCCATGACCATTTTGACGCCGGGGTGCTCAAGATCGGTGGTTTTGTACACCATCATGCACTCGTGTGCCTTGTCGATGGTGTATTTTTCGGTAATTTTCATGGTGCCCATGATTTCGCCGCTCACACCATCCACCAGCGCTATCTCCGAACCTTCCTTGATGCCTTGCGCACTGATTTCATCGGTAGAAAGTGTAACGGGTATCGGCCAGAACAGGCCGTTAGCCATTTTGTAACCATCGCATACGCCTTGCCAGTCGGCATGGGTCATGAAACCGTCCAGCGGGGTAAAGCCACCAATACCCAGCATGATCAGATCGCCGGTTTCACGCGACGTCATGCGTACCTTGGACAAACTTTGTGCGCGCGCGAGTTCGGCATCGTGTATAGCGCCGGTAAGCAGCAATGGCTTGAGTTCGCCACCACCGTGGGGTTTCACGAGTTTGGACATGTTTTGTTTCCTCATCCGGGTAGTTTTATTAGTGCTGGCTAGCATAGCACTAAGGCTAGGCTGCCCTAATCCAAGTTTCTTATTCCAAAATAAGATTTTTCGATTCTTGGCAGTATCGAATAAAAAAACCCGGCATATTTAGCCGGGCTTTTTTATTCGATAATTTTCTTTTCGTTCAGGGTTTCAGGCGTCAAAAAACATCGGCATGTCGGATTGCTCGACTTCAATTATTTCTATCCAGCAAGCCTGGCCGGCCCCGCCAGCAGCGGCAAGTTTTTTGGTTTCTTCAAATAGCATGCGCCAGCGGTTGAACAGGCAGTCGCTCACCTTGTGCATGCCGTTGTCGAAATAGGAGTTGTGCAGATCACCGATGGTGCGGGTAAATGATTCCATCTGTTCCAACTGGTTATGCGGGTAACCGGTACGGCCAGTGTCGACATATTTCAACAGCTCGCGCTTGAGCGCCTTCAGGAACACTTTTTGGCCATCAGTCAGCTCGGCTTCGGTACGGGTTACGCCGCTGTGATTGAATACTTCATGCATATACTCACGCAGGCGCTTGCCGAAATTGAACTGGCTGTAATTCACCGCTTCCATTTTTCATCCTCCATTAAATAAAGTGCAACCTGTGTAAGGTGTTTTTATGGTGTAATCGTGTGCCTGTTTGTAGTCTTTGTCAAAGCAGTTCTATTTCCAGAAATTCAGGATGCAGCAGGGTTTTGTCGGAGTTGAGTACGGGAATGACCACTACCTGCTGCACCTCGCGCCGGGCACGTCCGTGCACATCACTCTGGATGGCGGTACTAGTTGTAAAGCTTTGCGCAACCAGTGACGGGCCGTCTTCCAGCACTTCCACTATTTCATAATCCAGGTCGCGCCACCGCAGACGCAGGCCGATCATGCCCTGCAGTTGCGCCAGACTGATCGGCAGCGTTTCCATTATTGCGCCAGTCCTTTGATCCAGCGTCCATATAGCCGGTCAGCTACCTGGTTGAGTGCGCTGAGTTGGTCCTCCATATTGGCTTGCATGATTTCCGGGGTCTGTACCGCGGGGCTTTCGCTGGTTGCGATTTCATCGGCCCAGCTATTGCACCAGGAGCGAATCATAGTCGGTGTCATCTCGATATGGCATTGCATGGCCAGATGCTTGCCAATGACATAAGCCTGGTTTTCACAATGCGCGCTGCTCAAGATATGGGTGGCAGTGTCAGGCAGAGAGAATGTCTCGCCATGCCAGTGAAACCCCTCGAACTGTGTCAGCCCATCCAGCCAGGCACGGGCAGCATCATTGTCGGTTGCGCAAATTTGACCCCAGCCGATTTCCTTGACCGGATTGCGTTTGACCACGCCGCCGAGCGCTTTGGATATCAATTGTCCACCCAGACAATGGCCCAACACAGGAACATCAGTGGCCACTGCGGAACGAATAAGCTGCAGGATGGGCGGAATCCAGGGCAGAGAATCGTTCACGCTCATCGGGCCACCCATGAACACCAGTCCGGAGTGGGTTGCGGGATCGTTGGGGATCGGCTGGCCCTCATCCACTTTGATGATTTCCCATGGAATGTCATGGTTATTCAGAAAAGTGGCAAAATAGCCGGGGCCCTCAGACGGGGTATGGCGAAAAATAGCGACGGTTTTCATGATTCAACTCAGGGGCGGCGATGAATAAAATGAAATTGTATTGTATGGCAATTGTGGCGCTTTTGTTGAGCGCAAATGCGACAGCAACCCAGATCAACGTGAGCGGGCTGTTCAAGGACAGGGCCATGGTGATAGTCAATGGCGGCAAGCCGCGGGTCCTGGCTGCAGGGGAATCGGAGCAGGGGGTGAAGTTGCTGTCTGCTGATGCACAGTCGGCTACGTTTGAAGTTGACGGGAAACGCCGCGTTTTGAGCATGGGGCAATCTTATGCGGGCAGTGGCGGAGGCGCCAAGCCTATTGTCAGTCTGAATGCGGACGGGCGCGGACACTTTTTTACTACCGGTACCATCAACGGTCACAGTGTCGATTTTATGGTGGATACGGGTGCCAGTTCAGTCGCCATCAGCTCGCGGGAGGCTGATCGAATGGGGGTGAATTACCGTAGTGGGCAACGTGGTCTGGTGAGCACAGCCAATGGCACGGCGGTAGCGTATCGGGTGTTGCTCAACAATGTGCGCATCGGCGGGATCAGTCTCAATATGGTGCCGGGGATGGTGCTGGAAGGTGACGGCATGTCGGTGGCTCTGCTGGGAATGAGCTTTCTTAACCAGCTCGACATGAAACGTGAAGGTGTATTAATGACGCTCACCCAGCGCTACTGACGTACAGTATCTGCGGTGTGAATGCTGAGACCTTGAATAAATTGAGTGTTCGAATCTATGCACCAATGCTGGCGGGCTCTACAATTGATAGTTACTCATTTGAATAATCTCCTGATAATCGTACAACATGAAAAGAATGCATAAACAAATTGCGGTGCTGGCCGTGCTGATGATGGGCACTCTGACTCCATCATTTAGTCAGGCGATGACCTCGGA
>JANMKH010000506.1:0-2150 GCA_031371965.1 Sulfuriferula sp. | reverse complement strand
ATCCGAGCGCTATCCATGGACGCGGTGGAAAAGGCCACGTGTGGCCACCCCGGAGCACCCATGGGTATGGCGGAAATCGCCGAAGTGGTGTGGAACCACCATCTGCGTCACAACCCGGCCAACCCCAAATGGCCCGACCGCGACCGCTTCGTGCTGTCCAACGGACACGGCTCGATGCTGCTGTATTCGTTGCTGCATCTGACCGGTTACGACCTGCCGATGGACGAGTTGAAACGTTTCCGTCAATTGCACTCGAAAACTCCAGGGCACCCTGAATATGGCTATGCCCCTGGCATCGAAACTACTACTGGCCCGTTGGGACAAGGTATTACCAATGCTGTCGGCATGGCGATGACGGAAAAACTATTGGCGGCGGAATTCAATAAGCCAGGTCACGAGATCGTCAATCATCACACTTACGTGTTCCTCGGCGACGGCTGCCTGATGGAAGGTATTTCCCATGAATCCTGCGCGCTGGCGGGAACCTGGGGCTTGGGTAAGCTGATTGCATTCTGGGATGACAATGGCATCTCGATTGATGGCCACGTCGAAGGCTGGTTCACTGACGATACGCCCAAGCGTTTCGAGGCTTACGGCTGGCATGTGATCGCTGGGGTTGACGGGCACAATGCTGTTGCTATCGAGGCCGCTGTTCAGGCTGCCAAAGCTGTGACCGACAAACCCAGCATGATCTGCTGCAAAACAGTTATTGGTAAAGGTGCACCTAATAAAGAAGGGGGTCTTAAGGTCCACGGTGAGGCACTTGGTGAGGCAGAAGTTTCCGCAACCCGTAAAAACATCGGCTGGGATCTTCCCGCGTTTGAAATCCCCGCCGACGTGTACGAAGGCTGGGATGCCAAAACCAAGGGCGAAGGTCTGGAAAGTCTGTGGAACAACAAATTCGCCGAGTATGCCGCAGCCTTTCCGGCTGAAGCAGCCGAATTCAAGCGCCGCATGGCCAGTGATCTGCCCGCTAACTGGAACGAGCATCTGGCACAGGCGGTTGCCGCCATCAATGCCAAGGGCGAAACCGTTGCCACGCGCAAGGCTTCGCAAATTGCCATCAATGCATTGGCACCGGCGTTGCCCGAATTTCTCGGCGGTTCCGCTGATCTGACCGGCTCCAACCTGACCAACTGGACCGGTTCGCATCATGTTAAAGCCAATAGCATCGGCAATTACATTTCCTACGGCGTGCGCGAGTTCGGCATGTCCGCCATCATGAACGGCATGGCGCTGCACGGCGGCGTGCTGCCGTTTGGCGGCACTTTCCTGATGTTCTCCGAATACGCCCGTAACGCGCTACGCATGGCGGCATTGATGAAGCAGCGCGTGATCTGGGTGTTCACCCACGATTCCATCGGCCTGGGTGAAGACGGCCCGACGCACCAGCCGGTTGAGCAAACCGCAACCTTGCGCATGATTCCGAACATGGACGTATGGCGCCCATGCGATACCGTGGAAACCATTGTTGCCTGGGGGCAGGGCGTGGAAAAACTCGACGGCCCGACCAGTCTGATTCTGAGCCGCCAGAACCTGGCTTTCATGCAGCGCGACGCAGCCACCATCGCCAACATCGCCAAGGGCGGCTATGTGTTGAAAGACGCAGCCAATGCCAAAGTGGTGCTGATCGCTACTGGCTCGGAAGTTGAACTGGCAGTCAAGGCGCAAGAAGCGCTGGCGGCCGAAGGAATTGCTGCACGCATAGTGTCGATGCCTTGCACCAGCGCATTTGACCGTCAGGATGATGCTTATAAAACCAGCGTGCTGCCCAAGGGCGTGGTGCGTGTGGCAGTTGAGGCAGGTTCTACCGATGGTTGGTACAAATATGTCGGTCTGGACGGCGCAGTGCTGGGCATGCATAGCTTCGGCGAATCGGCGCCTGCACCGGATCTGTTCAAGCATTTCGGTTTCACCGTGGATAATTTGGTGAAAATCGTCAAGAGCGTAATGTAACGGTAATACATCGCCAGGATGCGCCCAGCTCCTGGCGGCGAGAGGATTTATCTTTTTTATATTGGAGGCGGTAAATTATGACTATTAAGGTTGGTATCAACGGTTTTGGCCGCATTGGCCGCATGGCGTTCCGCGCAATCGCCAAAGATTTCCCAGGGATCGAAGTGGTTGCGATCAACGATCTGCTTGACCCT
>JANMKH010000499.1:0-5418 GCA_031371965.1 Sulfuriferula sp. | reverse complement strand
GATCGCGTTCAAACAAAACCGCCAGAAGACATGGTCCGATGTGTGCATTGCGGTGTGAACTTGCCACGCAGTGAAGCATTGCTGTCGCGCGGTGAGTTTTTTTGCGGAAACGAACACCGCCAGTTGCATCAACCCTGAGTGAACCAGCACGCGAGCAACCCATTGAGGACGGCCGCTGCCATCGTAACCTCTCCCAGCACTCCCGAGCCCGCCAGCTACTGGCGCACGCTGCATTACCTCAATTTGTACCGGCTCACCCTCGGCGGTGTGTTTCTGGCGGTTAATCTGCTGTCTTCCGACCAGCCCTTGCTGGGGCAGGAGAACCCCGGGCTGTTTTTTCTCTATAGCATTATTTATCTCGGTCTGGCTGCGTTGGCTATTGTCACGATCAGCTTGCGCAAGCCGCGCTTTGAATGGCAGGTAAGCTATCAAATATTGACCGATATTGTGCTGATTGTGCTGATGATGTCAGTCAGCGGCGGCGTGCGCAGCGGCCTGGGCCTGTTGTTGATTGTGTCACTGGTGTCGAGCGGGCTCATCAGTCGCGGCCGGCTGGTCCTGCTGCATGCAGCGCTCGCGACGGTTGCGGTACTGGTCGCACATACCATTGGTGTGCTGGATTATCGTGAGTCTGTGGGAGATTTTGCCCAGGCGGGGTTGCTGGGCGTCGCGTTCTTCACCACTGCCTGGATTGCACACGTGCTGGCCAGGCGCAGCCATACCAGCGAGCAACTGGCGGCGACGCGCGCGGAAGACCTGGAAAACATGGCGCAGATCAACCAGTTGGTGATCGAAGACATGCAGGACGGCGTCATCGTGCTCGACGGTGAAGGCAATATACGTCAGGCGAATCGCCATGCAGTACGCATACTCGATCTCGCTGACAAAGCTGACGAAGGGGTGGGCCAACCGTTGGGCGGAGTGGTTCCGGCGTTGGTGAACTGTCTGGAACAGTGGCGTAAAAATTCGCAGGCAAACTTTGCCGCATTGACTGTCGGGCGCAGCAATGCGCAATGTCAGCCGCGTTTCATTGCGGTGGGCGACAAGCGTGTAATGGGTGCCGTATTGGTACTGGAAGATCTGAGCCGGGTGCACCAGCAGGCGCAACAGATCAAGCTGGCAGCACTGGGACGACTTACCGCCAATATTGCCCACGAGGTGCGCAACCCGCTATCTTCGATCAGTCATGCCGCGCAGATACTGCAGGAGGATGCGGGGGAAGATAAAACCCATATACGACTGCTGCAGATTATCCACGACAATACCAAACGTATTGATCGTCTGGTCGGTGACGTACTGACGCTTAACCGGCGTGACCGGGTTCAACCCGAGTCCATTGTGCTGGCGAGTTATTTGCCAACTTTTGTAGAGGAATTTTGTCTGGCGGAAAATATTCCGCTGGACAGCATCAGCCTGAGTGTTGATAAGGGAAAAGACGTGTGTTTTGACCGTGGTCATCTCAATCAGGTGCTGTGGAATCTGTGTCGCAACGCCTGGCGACATTCGCGCAAACAGCCTGGCAGTATAGGGTTGCGGGTGAACAAGGCGAGCGCAAGCGTGGTGGAAATACATGTTGTTGACGACGGTACGGGCATCGCCATGGAAAATCTGGGCAAGCTGTTTGAGCCGTTTTTTACTACTGATAGCTTGGGCACTGGATTGGGATTGTATATTTCGCGTGAAATGTGTGAAGCCAATCGTGCCAGCCTGGATTACATTGTGGAGAAGACGGGCGGACATTTCAAAATCAGTTGCCGGGAGGGTGCGTGTTAAAAAGCAAAGAAAATTACACTGGGCGCAGTGGGCAGACACCTGTGCTGCCAGTACTGATTGTGGATGATGAGGCGGATATCCTTGAGTTGCTGGAATTGACGCTGTTACGCATGGGGCTGGATGTGGTGCGAGCCATGCGCGTGCAGGAAGCGATCGCAAAACTCAAGGAAGGGAATTTCAGCCTGTGCCTGACTGACATGCGCCTGCCCGATGGCGAGGGCTTGGAAGTGGTGCGCTATATCGGTGAGCAGCGACCGGAAATTCCGGTCGCCGTAATCACAGCGCACGGCAATACCGAAAACGCGGTGGCAGCACTCAAGGCTGGTGCATTCGACTACATCAATAAACCGGTGACGCTGGAACAGTTGCGCGCCCTGGTCAAATCAGCCCTCAAGCTACCTGAACGTCATGCAACGCCGTCAGCTTCGGAACGTGCGTTGATCGGGACCTCTCCCGCCATGCAGCAGGCGCGCGAACTGATCGAAAAGCTGGCGCGCACCCAGGCGCCGGTGTATATCACCGGCGAATCCGGTAGTGGCAAGGAGCTCGCCGCACGACTCATCCACGAACAGGGAGTGCGTGCAGACAAGGCATTCGTGCCGGTTAACTGCGGTGCGATTCCCGAGAATCTGATGGAATCGGAATTTTTCGGGTACAAAAAAGGCGCCTTCACCGGAGCGGAAGCGGATCGCGATGGTTTTTTTCAGGCTGCCAATGGGGGGACTCTGTTTCTCGACGAAGTGGCCGATTTGCCATTGCAAATGCAGGTCAAATTGCTGCGCGTGATACAGGAAAAAAAGGTGCGCAAGGTCGGCAGTACATTGGAAGAGCCTGTGGATGTGCGCGTCATCAGCGCCACCCACCAGAGTCTTGCACGCTGTGTGGAGGAAGGCCGTTTTCGCCAGGATTTGTACTATCGGTTGAATGTGATCGAGCTGAAAATGCCGCCGTTACGTGAAATGCGTGAAGATGTGGCGGAAATTGCCGGCACCTTACTGGCACGCCTGGCGCAGGCGGCTGGCATGGTTGCCCCTGCGCTCGATAAAGAAGCGGGCAAAGCGCTGTCGCAATACGATTTCCCGGGTAACGTGCGCGAACTGGAGAACATTCTGGAGCGTGCCCTGGCGCTGTCTGGTGGCGGCAGGATTGATGCAATGGATTTGCAACTCACCCCCGCACAGGACGAGGGAGCGCAGGAAGCATTGCAGGCGGGCGCGAAATGGCCGTTGCAGGATTACCTGGACAAGCTTGAGCGCGAAGCCATTCAGGAAGCGCTGGAAAAAACCCGTTATAACAAGACCGCTGCCGCCAAACTGCTGGGGATCACATTCCGCGCTTTGCGTTACCGGCTGGAACGGCTGGGGATAGAATAGCCTCTCGAGACCTGCCTATCCCAATGCGATCGCCAGATAGCTTGCATACAGCGCGCCGTTTACCCACAAATGCCACACTCGCAACTGGCCACGGGCGATCATCAGACGCAACCAGGCAGCAGCGATCAAAGTGATAATCACGCCAGCCAGGACTTCTTTTTGAGGCACCCACGGGGTCAGCGCAATGCCGATGGCGGGCAGCAACGTACCCTGGAATACCATTGCTCCGGTTACGTTCCCGAAGGCAAGGGTGTCCTTATGTTTGCGGATCCACAGGATGCTGTTGACCTTTTCCGGTAATTCGGTGGCCAATGGTACGATCATCAGCGATAGCAACAGGGCGGAGATGCCCAGTATTGGCGCAGCCTGTTCGATGCCGTGGATGAAACCCTCCGCACCTGCCACCAGTAGTCCCAGACCAAGCGCCAGTTGAATCAGGATGGTGAGCAGGGTGGTGGGCATCCCGAGCTTCGACAGGAACATCGGTTTGCCAGCCTCCGTGGCGTGACCATCCTGCACCAACGCCGCGGAGGCGCGCAATGTCATCATCACGTAAACAAAGTAGATCAGCACCATGATGACGGAGAACAGGAAACGTATCTGGCCCGAGTCATGCGGGATGAACAGCGCCACGCAGGACAGCCCGAATGCGACCAGGAAAAAATTCATGTCGCGCTTGAGCCCGGAGCGTTCTGGTGTGAAATGCCCTTGCATACCGCGTTTTTTAAGCACCGCGAGGCTAATCAGAAACATGGTCAGGGTAGACAGCATGAGCGGCGCACCGAGAATCGCGCCGACGCCGATTTCCTGGTTCACCTGGACGTTTTGCGTGCCGGCGAAAATCGCCAGCAGCGGCACCATGGTTTCCGGCAACGCTGTACCTACCGCGGCAAATATCGAACCGGTAACACCTTCGGATATCTTCAGCTTTTCGCCCAGATGTTCGAGTGCGTTTACGAAGACTTCCGCGGCAATCAGAATAAGCACCAGAAAACCCAATAATTCCAGCCAAAGCATATCGATATCCCGGACAGCAATAAAAGTCGGATTTTAACAGGCTTGCGGCGGTAAAGCCTTATCCCGTAAAGTTGGCCCTTTTAAGCATGAACGGATTGTCTGATGGGTTTGCTGGATTTACTTGGTTTTAACAAACTGCCTGCGGGTTTGGCGGGCAGTACGCTGGTGGTCGCAGAGGCCGCCACTCTGGTGCGCGGAGATAAATTCCTCAACGCTTTACAAGCCCGGTTTGGCAACGTAGCGCTGGCACTGATTGATGCTGGCAGTTACGCAGGTGAATTGCCTTATCTGGCGCTCCCCGGCGCAGCAGATCAAGCACATTCCAGACTGGAAAAAATTCGTCCGCAGCGGCTGATCGTTCTCGGGCTTGACGGCAGTCATGCGGGGCTGGTGCAAGCCGCAGGGTGCCCGGCCTGGTGGATTAACGCACGCGACGTGCAGGCGACCCAGGCGGGTTGTCGGGCGGTGACCGTCGCTCAGGACGGCATGCCAGTACCCAATGCTGTGGTTACCGGCGATCCACTCGCCGGAGTCGAACAATTACCGAAAATTGTCATGGATACGGCACTGTGCGAGCGTCTCAAGGAGCAGCGTGAGGGTGGCCAAATGATCCCGTGCAACGCGGCTGTATCTGGCTCGGCGGTGGAGCGAATGCTTGCCGAAACATGCTCGACTTTATGGATGTGCAGATCGACCAGCAGGGCCGCGTCCTCGTCGGCTACTCCGACGGCTGCGTCGGTGCGGAGTGCATGCAGGCGCCGGACGATTCGGTCGGCAATTCCTACACCGCCCTTGCCGCGATCGCCCGCCAATCAGGCGGCCCGCGTCTCCTGGCTGCGTTTGACCCTCCAGCCACGCCGACGACTCCGGGATTGCCGAAGCTGACCGCGCTGCGCAATGGCGGCATCGTCCACCTCGCCTGGTCGGAAGCGGACAATGGCGGCTCGCCCATTACGAGCTACACCCTTCTCGCTGGCACCGCGCCGGGGAATGCGGCGCCCTTCGCCAGCGTGGCCGGCACGCAACTGAAGTTTGACGACCAGGTTGGGAGCAGCAACACCGCTCCACTTTACTACTCCGTGATCGCGAACAACGCGCAGGGTTCCTCTTGCGGGAATAACGAAGTCTCAGTCGCTTACGTCGGCGCCTCCACGGACCCGAATGGCTACACCGTCGCGGCCGATCCGGCCGGCGATCAGGTCGGCGGTCCAGCGGCGGATAAGGACCTCGACGTCATCTCGCTCGCCGTCTCCGA
>JANMKH010000483.1:0-6834 GCA_031371965.1 Sulfuriferula sp. | reverse complement strand
AAAAGACTGAAAGTGATCAGGCGGATCAGGAGGCCATGACCGGAAGGGGTTGCATCATGCTTGCCGATGACCAGAAAACGCGTGGTGTTATTGGGTTCATCCTCAATGTTTTCCACCAGCCGCTGTAAATCATACAGTTCGGCTGCTGCATCACCGGCAATGGCCAGCGCTGCAGGGTCAGCTGCTGCCATGCGCGCCGCCTCGGCATTGCTCGCCACGGGTACGCACGGCACCTTGGCGAGATTGCGGTTGAGCCACTCATGGCACTGCGCCAGCGATTGGCTGTGCGAATATAGCACCGCAACATCGTCCAGACCGGGTACTTTGCGCAGCAGGTGCTGATGGATGCGTAGCGCCACTTCACCACAGATTTTCAACGGGGTATCCTGCAATAAATCCAGGGTACGGTTGATGGCGCCTTCGGTGGAATTTTCCACCGGCACCACGCCGTAGTCCGCATTACCAGAAGTCACGTCGCGAAACACTTCGTCTATCGATGCGCAGGGCACGGGGGCGGCAGCATGGCCAAAGTGCTTCTGTGCGGCAGCCTGGCTAAACGTACCCAATGGCCCCAGAAATGCGACCGATAGCGGTTTTTCCAGCGCCAGACAGGCCGACATGATTTCGCGGAACAGGCGCGCTGCCGTTTCATCCGCCAACGGGCCCGGGTTGAGCTCCTTGATGCGGCGCAGCACCTGGGCTTCGCGCTCGGGACGATACACCGTGCCGTTTTTCAGGCGGCCGATGGTTTGAGCGTGGGCGGCGCGCTGGTTGATGAGCTTGAGAATTTCGACGTCCAGCGCATCGATTGCAGCGCGTAATTGTTGTAAATCTTCAGCCATGGTTACGCTGCAGGCAAATAGCGCACTGCCAGCACGCCAGTGATGGCACACAATTCTTTTACAACCGAATCGGGAACGTTGCTGTCCACGTCCACCAGGGTGTAAGCCATTTCACCTCTGGATTTGTTCACCATGGTGTGGATATTGAGCCCGGCATTCGCCATCGCGGTGGAAATCTGGCCCAGCATGTTGGGGACATTGGCGTTGGCGATGGCCACGCGGTAGGCCGATTCACGTGGCATGTCCACATTGGGGAAATTGACGGCGTTGAGGATATTGCCGTTTTCCAGATAATCGGTCAGTTGCTCGGCCACCATGACCGCGCAGTTCTCCTCGGCCTCGCCGGTCGAGGCCCCCAGGTGCGGCAGGCACACCACACCCGGCTGGTTTTGCAATGCATTGGCAGGAAAATCATTGAGGTAAGCGCGCAGTTGCCCGGATTTCAGGCCCGCCAGCGCGGCGCCATTGTCCACAATACCTTCACGGGCAAAGTTGAGCAGTACCGTACCCGGCTGCATCAGGGCGATGCGCTCCGTATTGATCAGCTTACGCGTGGCATCCAGCAGCGGAACATGCAATGTAATAAAGTCGGCGGCTTTCACTACCTCTTCCACACTGTTGGCTTTTTTGACCTGTGCAGGCAGGCGCCAGGCAGCCTCGACCGTAATGGCCGGATCAAAACCGATGACTTTCATGCCGAGCTTGATGGCGGCATCGGCCACCAGCGAGCCAATCGCCCCCAAGCCGATCACGCCTAGGGTGCGGCCCGGTAATTCGGTTCCGGCAAAAGCTTTCTTGCCCGCTTCGGTCGCCTTGTGCATTTCCTCGTCGCTGCCGCTGAGCGTTTCCACAAACCGGATTGCCGGAATCAGGTTGCGCGCACCCATCAGCATGCCCGCGATGACCAGCTCCTTGACCGCATTCGCATTCGCACCCGGCGCATTGAATACCGGCACGCCGCGCTCGGACAGTTTTTTGACAGGGATGTTATTGGTGCCGGCACCCGCACGACCAATCGCCAGCACCGAGGCAGGAATATCCATCTCGTGCATGTTGGCGGAGCGCACCAGTATCGCATCGGGTTGCACCACATCGCTGCCCACGGTATAGCTTGCGGGCAGGCGTGCCAGTCCCTGTTTGGAAATGGCGTTCAGTATCTGGACTTGAAAAGCTTTAGCCATTTTTCTGTTCGAAAGCCTTCATGTAGTTGACCAACGCAGCCACGCCCTCAATCGGCATGGCGTTGTAAATGGAGGCGCGCATGCCGCCCACCGAGCGATGACCTTTTAATTGCAGCAGCCCATGCTCTTTGGCGCCCTTGAGAAAGGCCTCGTCCAGTGCAGCGTCTTTCAGCGTGAATGGAATATTCATGCGTGAACGGTTGTCGCGCGCAACCGGGCTGGCGTAGAAATCGGTCGCGTCGAGATAACCGTAGAGCAAATCGGCTTTGGCGACGTTGCGTTTCTCCATCTCGGCCAGCCCGCCTTCACGCTTCAGCAACTGGAACACCAGCCCGGCGATATACATCGCGTAAGTCGGCGGCGTGTTGTACATGGAGTCGTTGTCGACAAGCGTCTTGTAGTAGAACATGGTGGGCGTTCCCGCCACGGTCTGCCCGATCAGGTCGTCGCGCACAATGACGATAGTCAATCCGGCCGGTCCGATGTTTTTCTGCGCACCGGCGTAAATCAGGCCAAATTGGCTTACATCGATGGAGCGCGACAAGATGGTGGACGACATATCCGCCACCAGCGGCACATTGCCGGTTTTCGGCGTCCAGAAAATTTCCACGCCGCCGATGGTTTCATTCGGCGTGTAATGCACAAAGGCCGCATTCGGATCGAGCTTCCACGCATCCTGTGCAGGCGCGTAATTGAAGTTCTTGTCTTCGCTGCTCGCCACCACATTGACAGAACCGTAACGCTTGGCTTCCTTGATGGCTTTTTTCGACCATTCGCCGGTGTTGAGATAATCCATGCCGGCTTTACCGCGCAGCAGGTTCATCGGCACCATGGCGAATTGCGAGGAAGCCCCACCCTGCAGGAACAGCACCTTGTAGTTGGCCGGGATGCCCATCAACTCGCGCAAGTCGGCTTCCATCTGGGCGGCAATGCCCAGGAATTCCTTGCCGCGATGGCTCATTTCCATCACCGACATACCGCTGCCGTGCCAATCCATCAATTCGTCCCGGGCTTGTTCAAGCACCGCTTTCGGCAACACGGCAGGGCCAGCGCTGAAGTTATAAATATGGCTCATTATCAATACCTTAAAATTTGTTGTTAATTTTTAAGATTAATTACTCTTCTTCCTCTTCTTCCTCTTCTTCCTCTTCTTCCTCTTCTTCGCGTTCCAGTACACGCTGCACACCAATAAGCTTTTGCTTGTCGTCGAGATTGATCAGTGTAACGCCCTGAGTCGCGCGCCCCATTTCGCGCATTTCATTGACCCGGGTACGGATCAGCACGCCCCCATCGGTAATCAGCATGATTTCATCGTCCGGTTCGACCAGCGTGGCAGCAACCATACGGCCGTTGCGCGGCGTGGTCTGGATCGCGATCATGCCTTGCGTACCGCGGCCGTGACGGGTGTATTCCGCAATATTGGTGCGTTTGCCATAACCGTTTTCGGTAGCGGTCAGTACCGACTGCTGCTCGTTTTCGGCTACCAGCAAGGAAATGACCTTCTGCCCCTGCGCAAGTTTCATTCCGCGCACGCCGCGTGCGCCGCGCCCCATCACGCGCACATCATTCTCGTCGAAGCGCACCGCCTTGCCACCATCCGAGAACAGCATGACATCGTGATTGCCTTCAGTGAGGGCAACCCCAACCAGGTAATCACCCTCGTCCAGCCCTACCGCGATGATGCCGGCGCGACGTGGATTGGAGAAATCGGACAGCGCGGTTTTCTTGACTACGCCGCGGGCAGTGGCCATGAATACAAAGCGGTTATCCGCAAATTCCCGTACCGGCAGGATGGCATTAATGTTCTCGCCTTCCGACAGCGACAACAGATTGACGATAGGCTTGCCGCGCGAGATGCGGCTGCCCTGTGGCACTTCGTAAACCTTGACCCAATACACCTTGCCAAAATCGGAGAAGCACAGAATGTAGTCGTGACTGTTGGCAATGAACAGGCGCTCGATGAAATCGTCTTCCTTGGTCGGTGCAGCCTGCTTGCCGCGTCCACCGCGTTTTTGTGCGCTGTAGTCATCCAGCGGCTGTGATTTCATATAAGCGCCGTGCGACAGCGTCACCACCTTGTCCTGCGGCGTTATCAGGTCTTCCACACTCAAATCCTGCGCGTAGACAACGATCTCGGAGCGACGCTGGTCGCCGAACTGCTGCTTCACCAAGCCGATTTCCTCGACGATGATGGCGGTAATGCGCTCGGGCCTGGCGAGAATGTCGAGCAGGTCGGCGATTTTGGTAACCACCTCTTTGTATTCGGTGAGTATCTTGTCCTGCTCCAGTCCGGTCAGGCGTTGCAGGCGCAATTCCAGAATGGCTTGCGCTTGCGCGTCGGACAGCCGGTAGCCATCTTTGGAGAAACCGAACTCGATCGCCAGCCCCTCGGGGCGGAAGGCATTGGCGTCGGCCACAGCGCGCGACAGCATTTCTTCCACCAGCTGCGAACGCCAGGTTCTGCCCATCAGGCCTTCCTTGGCCACAGCCGGCGTTGGCGCAGCCTTGATCAAGGCAATGATCTCGTCCACATTGGACAGCGCTACCGCCAGACCTTCCAGGATATGGCCGCGTTCGCGCGCTTTTTTCAACTCGAACACGGTACGCCGCGTGACCACCTCGCGCCGATGACGCAGAAAAGCCACCAGCATCTGCTTCAAGTTCAACAGGCGCGGCTGGTTGTCCACCAGCGCCACCATGTTCATGCCGAAACTGTCCTGCATCTGCGTGTGCTTGTACAGGTTGTTCAGCACCACTTCGGGCACTTCACCGCGCTTCAGCTCGATTACCACACGCATGCCGGATTTGTCCGACTCGTCGCGCAGATCGGAGATACCCTCCATTTTCTTTTCGCGCACCAGTTCGCCGATCTTGATCAGCAGGTTGGCCTTGTTCTCCTGATAGGGCAGCTCGTCGATGATAATGGAATGGCGAGTGGCGCCCGTGTCCAGGTCTTCAAAATGGGTGCGCGCGCGGATCACCCCGCGGCCGCGGCCGGTACGATAACCTTCGCGCACGCCGACCAGTCCGTAAATGATGCCGGCGGTGGGGAAATCAGGCGCCTTGATGATATCGATCAGCGCTTCGATATCGGTTTCCGGATTCTCCAGCAAGGTGAGGCAGGCATCGCACACATCGGTCAGATTGTGCGGCGGGATGTTGGTCGCCATGCCTACTGCGATACCAGACGAACCGTTAATCAGCAGATTGGGTATCTTGGCCGGCAGAATCAGCGGCTCGTGTTCGGAACCGTCATAGTTCGGGCCGAAATTGACCGTTTCCTTGTCGAGATCGGCGAGCAGTTCATGGGCGATCCTGGACATGCGGATTTCGGTGTAACGCATCGCCGCTGCGTTATCGCCGTCCACCGAGCCGAAGTTACCCTGGCCGTCGACCAGCGGATAACGCAGGGAAAAATCCTGCGCCATGCGCACGATGGTGTCGTACACGGCAGTATCGCCGTGCGGGTGATATTTACCGATCACGTCACCGACGATACGCGCCGACTTCTTGTAGGCCTTGTTCCAGTCGTTGGACAACTCGTGCATGGCAAACAGCACGCGGCGGTGTACAGGTTTCAGGCCGTCACGCACATCGGGCAGGGCACGCCCCACAATCACGCTCATCGCGTAATCAAGGTAGGAGCGGCGCATTTCCTCTTCGAGGCTGACGGGAAGCGTTTCTTTAGCGAAAGATTCCATTGATCGGTCTGTTTTTATAAGAGAAAGGAAACCCTGCGATTCTAGCATGCGCAGCGCACCCGGCAAAATTGGCGCTCGCCATCCTTGTCAGGCGGCAGGCCTGCCTTTATAGTGCGGCGAACCTGCCCAATTACAGAATCATGCCCGAAACCCCCGCTCACCCTATCGAAACACTTATCGAAGCCCGCTGGGTCATCCCGGTCGAACCGTCAGGCACAGTCCTCACCGATCACAGCGTGGCGGTGGATGGTGGCCACATTGTCGCCATTCTGCCCACGGAAGAAGCACGCCGCCGTTTTGTGGCGCAGCACTACTACCGGCTTACCGACCATGCGTTGATCCCGGGCCTGATCAACCTGCACACGCATGCGGCGATGACGCTGTTGCGCGGCTACTCCGACGACCTGCCGCTGATGGAATGGCTGAAAGGTCACATCTGGCCTGCAGAAAACCGCCATATGTCGCCCGATTTCGCCCGCGACGGTGCGCGCATTGCCTGTGCGGAAATGCTGCGCGGCGGCACCACCTGCTTTAACGATATGTACTTTTTCCCGGAAGCGGTGGCGGAGGCGGCGCTGGACGCGGGAATGCGCGCCGCTATCGGGCTGATCGTGATTGATTTCCCGACCGCTTATGCGGGCGATTCCGACGACTACCTCAACAAAGGTTTCGCACTGCGCGACCGCCTGCGCGATGAGTCGTTACTGTCGTTTACCCTCGCTCCGCACGCACCGTATACCGTGAGCGATAAAACCTTTGAAAAAATCGCCACCTTCGCAAGTCAGCTGGACTTGTCGGTTCACATCCATCTGCACGAAACCGAGGACGAGATCCGCCAGAGCCTGACACAGCATAATCTGCGCCCGCTGGCACGGCTGCAGAACCTGGGCTTGCTGGGCCCCGGGCTGATCGCCGTGCATGGTGTACATCTGACGCCGGATGAACAGGCGCTGCTGGCCGAACAAGGCTGCCACGTAGCGCATTGCCCGGCTTCCAACCTCAAGCTCGCCAGCGGTTTTGCGCCAATCGCGGCACTGGCCGGACAGGGCATCAACATCGGTATCGGCACCGATGGTGCGGCCAGCAACAACAAGCTCGATCTATTCAGCG
>JANMKH010000468.1:0-7818 GCA_031371965.1 Sulfuriferula sp. | reverse complement strand
CCAGCTACCTCGGTTTCATTTTCAGCCGCGCTGCCACCCCCGCAGCGGCCGAAGCCGCGCTGCGTAGCGCGCATGCCGAACTGGTTTTTGATATCCGGCCCGACCTGGCGCTGGCTAAAAGCACCGCCTGATGAGCCTGTGGCAAGGCGTAGCCAAAAGCATCCAGGCCGCCACCGGCGCGGCATTCCCTATCCAGCGCACCACCCCAGTCGGCGGTGGCTGCATCAATGCCGCCTGGTGCATCGAGAGCGGCACAGCACGTTATTTCGTTAAAACCAACAGCGCGGCCAAACTATCCATGTTCGAGGCGGAAGCAACCGGTCTCGCCGCACTCGCCGCCAGCCACACCCTGCGCGTGCCGCATCCCCTCATCAACGGCGTGGCGGGTAACGAAGCATTCCTGGTGCTGGAATGGCTGGACCTGGACGGCCACGGCAGCGCCGCACAACTCGGACAACAACTCGCCACGTTGCACCGGACCAGCGCACCACGCTTCGGCTTCGCCTCCGGCAACACCATCGGCGCCACCCCTCAGCGCAATCCCTGGACGGACAACTGGATAGACTTCTGGCGCGACCAACGCGTGGGATTTCAGCTCGAACTGGCCGCACGCAACGGCTTCGGCGGAATCCTGCAAAACCAAGGCGAACGCCTGATGGGTAAACTCGACGGCCTGTTCGACGGCTACCAGCCGCAACCCTCGCTACTGCACGGCGACCTGTGGAGCGGCAACTTCGGCTATACTCAGGACGGCGAACCAGCCGTCTTCGACCCCGCCGTCTACTACGGCGACCGCGAAGCGGATATTGCCATGACCGAACTATTCGGCGGTTTCCCGGCCGATTTCTACTCAGCTTATCGAGAGGCTTGGCCACTGGATGCAGGTTATGCGGTACGCAAAAATCTCTACAACCTGTATCACATCCTCAACCACGCCAATCTGTTCGGCGGCAGCTATGCGCGGCAGGCGGAGGGGATGATGATGAAGTTACTGGCGGAACTAGGGTGAATATTGGCAGGCAACCACCGTGCGGATGACATTCCCCTTCTGCGCCGCTTCGTCTGAGCCGGTCAGGCGGGAGATTCAGGCGAGCACTGTTCCAGCCCGCAGCAACCCACGGCGTAATTGTAGGGTGCCAATAAGCAAAGCGCATTGCACCGGATGTTTTGCGAGTTGGGCGACAAGTCACCCATCCCTGCGAACCCCATTTCATTCGGCGCAATAACGATTGCGCCCTACCGGGCTGCGTGGGCAACTTCCGGAGAAGTTTGGCGCGCAGCATGTTCAGGCCATGTCGAGTAGGTTAACCGTTCAACAGTAACATTGTGTCAGATACCGTCCAAGCACTTCTTATTGGACGGTAAACCTTAATCCTAGAATGCCAAGAATTATCAAACCTATGCTCAACAACCTTAGAAAATTTCGCTGTTCGCCGAAAATAATTATTCCAATAACCGCAGTGCCCACAGCCCCTATTCCTGTCCACACAGCGTAGGCCGTCCCGGCGGGGATTCCATTGAGGGCATGAGCCAACAAGAAGAAACTCGCACTCGCTGCTACGATAGACAAAAGACTACTCCGCCACTTTTTAAAACCATTCGATTGCTTCATGGCCTGTAGCCAAACCACTTCCAGGAATCCTGCAATAAGTAAAAATAGCCAAGCCATAATCTATGTTCCAGGTCGCTTGCGCCTAGGGTTATCGTTGCTGCAACTCAGTCAGTTTTAGTCCAACGATGCCTGCAATAATAGCGACGATACTTAATACCCTAAGAACACTAACAGGTTCATTAAAGAGCCATATGCCTGCAACTGCGGCACCCGCCGCGCCGATCCCGGTCCATGTCGCGTACGCTGCACTGGACGGAACGGTTTTTAAAGCAAAGCCCAATAAAACGAAACTTGCGTTTACTGCGCCTATGGCTATGAGACTGGGCCAAAGATGGGTAAACCCATCTGACATTTTAAGTGTTATCAGCCAAATAACCTCTAAACCACCGGCTATGAATAGCAGCAACCATCCCATAATGTTTTCCTAATCTGGAGCCTACTCGCACAGTTATTGCGCCCACACAAAACCGCCGAGCCCGCCATGAACAGCTCATCAAAACCAAACCCGCACCACCGTCTGCGCCTCGCCCTCGCCGCGCGCGCGGATCTCCCCGATCCGGTAAACCGTCTCCCCCGCCGCAGCCAGATTCTGCATCGCAGCCTCAGCATGTTCAGCGGCCACCACCACCACCATGCCGATACCGCAGTTGAAGGTGCGGTGCATCTCGCTGTCCGCCACGCCGCCGTGTTTCTGCATCCAGTGGAATAGCGGCGGCATGTCCCACGACTGGACGTCGATATCCGCCATCAGGTGTTCGGGCAGGATGCGCGGCACGTTGCCGGTGAGTCCGCCGCCGGTGATGTGCGCCATGCCCTTCACCGGCAGGGCCTGCATCAAGGCCAGCAGCGGTTTGACGTAGATGCGGGTGGGGGTCATCAGCACATCGCCTAAAGGGCGGCCATGGAAATCGGCGTCCACGTCGGCGCCGCTGATTTCGAGGATTTTACGGATCAGCGAGTAGCCGTTGGAGTGTGCGCCGCTGGAGGCCAGCCCGAGCACCGCGTCGCCGGGGCAGATGGTGCTGCCGTCGATGACTGCTTCACGTTCCACCACACCCACCGCAAAACCCGCCAGGTCGTATTCGCCGGCCGGGTACATGCCCGGCATTTCTGCGGTCTCGCCGCCGATCAGCGCGCAACCGGCCTGCTCGCAGCCTTGGGCAATGCCCTTGATGACCTGCTCGGCCACATCCACGTCGAGCTTGCCGCAGGCAAAGTAGTCGAGGAAGAACAGCGGCTCGGCGCCCTGCACCAGAATATCGTTGACGCTCATGCCTACCAGATCGATGCCGACGGTGTCGTGCCGGTTCAGCATGAAGGCGAGTTTGAGCTTGGTGCCGACGCCGTCGGTGCCGGACACCAGTACCGGATTTTTGTATTGGGCGGGCAGGCCCATCAGCGCACCGAAACCGCCGATGCCGCCCAGGACTTCCGGGCGCATGGTGCGTTTTGCCCAGGGTTTGATGCGGTCTACCAAGGCATCACCGGCGTCGATATCCACGCCTGCATCACGATAGGAAAGGGAGGGTTTGTTGGGAGAAGTCACGGCGGGCTCGCGTTTTGATTGGAAAATTCGTGCTATTTTACCGCAAATGAATGCTACCCAACCGAACCGCGACTTTGTCTGGATACTCGCCGCCGTGCTTGTCACGGGCGGGCTGCTGTATCTGCTCTCTCCCATTCTTACGCCATTTCTGCTGGCGGCGATTCTGGCCTATATCTGCCACCCGCTGGCCGATCGGCTGGAGCGGCTGAAACTGCCGCGCGGGGCGGCGGCAGGCATCGTGATCATCGTGCTGGGCCTGGTGTTTTTCCTGCTGGTATTGATCCTGTTGCCGATGATACAAACCGAGACCAGCCATTTCATTGCCAGCCTGCCGAAATATGTGGACTGGCTGCAAAACAGCGCTGCACCTTGGTTGCAGGAGCATCTGGGCGTCACCTTGCCCGATGCCGCAGGACTCAAGCAGCTGCTGTCCGATCACCTGCAAGGTGCGGGCAACGCCGCCGGCAGTGCCGCAGCTTGGCTGAAAACCGGCACGCTGGGCATCGTCAGCCTGGTCGCCAACCTGGTACTGATACCGGTGGTGTTCTTTTATCTGCTACGCGACTGGGATGTGATGATTGACTGGGCAGATGGGCTGGTGCCACGGCGCTGGCACGCCAAAGTACGCCAATTGGCCACGGAAATTGATGCGGTGTTGTCGGAGTTCTTGCGCGGGCAGCTCTCGGTCATGCTCATCATGGCGGTGTTCTACACCACCGGGTTGTGGATCGTCGGGCTGGATTACGCCCTGCCAATCGGCATTCTGGCTGGACTGCTGGTGTTCGTGCCATACATGGGTGCGATCTCGGGCATGGCGCTGGCTACCCTGGCCGGACTGGTGCAGTTCCCCAGCCTGTCGGGAATGATTCCGGTCTGGGTGGTATTCGGCATCGGCCAGCTGGTGGAGGGCTATGTGGTGGTGCCACGCCTGGTCGGCGAACGCATCGGCCTGCATCCGGTGATGGTGATTTTTGCGCTGCTGGCGTTCGGCGAAGTGTTCGGTTTTTTCGGCGTGCTGCTGGCATTGCCCATCTCCGCCATGCTGCTGGTGGCGCTGCGCCACATCCGGGCGGCTTATCAGCACAGCAGCCTGTATCAGGACTGAACGGTATAATGCGGGTTTTGCCCCGACTGCTACCGCCATGACCACGCCGCTACTCGAATCCGCCATTCCCTCCCTGCAATTGCTATCGC
The DNA here is from genome assembly GCA_031371965.1 of Sulfuriferula sp. GTDB lineage: Bacteria > Pseudomonadota > Gammaproteobacteria > Burkholderiales > Sulfuriferulaceae > Sulfuriferula. Next base: position 3,466 of record JANMKH010000468.1, on the reverse strand, counting down.
GCGGCAAGGTGCGCGATGTTTACGCGGTGGACGACCAGCGCCTGCTGATTGTCGCCAGCGACCGCCTGTCCGCCTTTGACGTAGTGCTGCCCACGCCGATTCCGGGCAAGGGCGCGGTACTGACGGAAATCTCGCATTTCTGGTTCGGCAAGCTGGGGCACATCATCCCCAATCATCTGACTGGCGACACGCCGGAATCGGTGGTGGCGGAAAACGAGCGTAATCAGGTAGCAGGCCGCGCCATGGTGGTGAAGCGCCTGCAACCGCTGCCGGTGGAAGCCATTGTGCGCGGTTATCTGGTGGGTTCGGGCTGGAAGGAATACCAGGCCCGTGGCAGCGTGTGCGGCATCGCGCTGCCCGCCGGGTTGCAACAGGCAGGCAAGCTGCCGCAGCCGATTTTCACTCCCTCCACCAAGGCGGCGATGGGCGCGCACGACGAGAACATCGATTTCGCCCGCGCCGAACAGCTGCTGGGTGCCGGCATCGCCGCCCAGGTGCGTGACGCCAGCATCGCCCTGTATACCCAGGCGGCGCAGTATGCGCTTACCCGCGGCATCATCATCGCCGACACCAAGTTCGAGTTTGGTCTGGATACCGCGGGCAAGCTGTATCTGATCGACGAAGTGCTGACCCCGGATTCTTCCCGCTTCTGGCCGGCCGACCAGTACCAGCCCGGCAGCAATCCGCCCAGCTACGACAAGCAGTTCGTACGCGACTGGCTGGAGGCTTCCGGCTGGAACAAGCAATCACCTGCGCCGGAATTACCTATTGAAGTCGCTGCGAAAACCGGAGAGAAGTATCGGGAAGCGGTGGCGCGCCTGACTACTTGAATTGCTGGTTCAGGTAGGTCGCCACGATATCCACCAGCTGTGTATCCATATCGGTGAAAAAATGGTCCGCACGCGCCACCTGCATCTGCTCCGAGCCCGGCTTGCCCTGCAGTGTCGCTTTGCGTGCCGCCGCATTGTTCAGCACGTCGGGCAGATCGTTCTGGCCGTATAAGTCCAGCACCGGCATGTTGACCTTGCGGTAATCCGCGCGGATCGGTATACCGATGGCCACCCACACCTTGACTGCCGGGTCAGGCCGGGCAGACAGATACGCATAACTCATGCGCGATCCCATGCTGTGCGAAACAATGCCGATTTTGCTATAGCCTTTGGCCTTGAGAAAATCCACCGCCAGTTGCAGGCGTTGCGCCGCTTCAGGAAGCGTGGCAGTGTAAGCCGCTGCTTTGGCGACATTGTCCAGCACCGGCATTTGCACCGACAGCGTGGTATAGCCGCGGTCCGGTAACTGGCTGCGCAGTACGCCGATCAAGCCCCAGTCGGGATGGATGCCCATCCCATGCACGATCACCAGGGCCGCTTTGGCATCCTCGGCCGGGGTGTAGAGCGTTAAAAACTTGTGCCCGTTGGGCTGTTCCAGATACACCGGATCGCCCACCACCACACCGGGAACAACCTCGTCCGCCCACTTTTTCTCGCGCGCATAATCCGCCGCATCCGCCGCAAAGGCGCTGCTGGTCATCATTAACAGCATCAGTATCCACAATGTGCGCATATCGTTCCCCTCGCTGCTTTGGTTGGACTCAGGTCAGGCTCAACACCATCTTGATACCCAGACTATAGAGCAATATGGCGAAAATTTTCTTAAGGGTCGCAACCGGAAGCTTATGCGCAGCCCGTGCGCCCAGCGGCGCGGTAAAAATGCTCGCCAGCGCCACCAGCACCAGTGCCGGCAGGTAGACATAGCCCAGGCTATGGGCGGGCATGGCAGTGGCGTTCCAGCCGGACAGAATATAGCCCAGCGTGCCGGCCAGCGCGATGGGAAAACCGATCGCCGCGGAAGTGCCGATGGCTTCGTGCATTTTAGCGTTGCACCACAGCAGAAACGGCACCGACAACGTACCGCCGCCGATGCCCACCCAGCTCGACACCATGCCAATCACATTGCCCACGGCAAACATCGCCGCATTGCCGGGCAAGCCGCGATGGGCCTGCGGCTTGATGTTGAGCAGCATCTGGGTGGCGGCGTAAAACAGGAACGCGACGAAGAAATACTTGAGAAACGTGGCAGGCAGCAAGGTGGCAAGCCAGGCGCCAAGCAGCGTGCCGGTCACGATTCCCGGACTGATGCGACGCATCGCAACCCAGTTGACCGCCCGGTGCGCATGATGCGTGCGCACGCTGGAGAGCGAAGTGAAGGCGATGATCGCCAGCGAGGTGGCCAGCGCAAACAGCAGCACGCGGTCGGCGGGGAATCCCTCGGCGCTGAAAATAAACACCAGCACCGGTACCATCAGCAGCCCGCCGCCCACGCCCAGCAAGCCCGCCACAAAACCCGACACCAGACCCAGCGCAAGGTAGTGCGGAAGGTAAGGAGTCATGCCAGCGCCTAGATTTGCGCCTTCAAGCGCATGGCTTCTTCATTGAAGGCGCCGTCAATCTTGTGCACGACGTCCTCTACCATGCGAAAACCCTCCACCGGCGCGTCGTCTTTCATGTAGAACAGCCGGATCGGCCCCAGCGTCTTGATGGCCTGTGCGCGCTCGATGGCGTCCGCAGGGGTGGCCAGGCCGCTGTTCTGGTACATGTCGGCGATGACTTTGCCTGCCACCGGGTTTTTGTGCGAACCGTTGCGCGCCGCTGCCAGGGTAGCTTCTGCATCGCCATCCATGATGTCGTATTTGGTGTGGCTGCCAACATAGGTCAAAAGTTCGATAAACGTCATGTGAAACTCCTTAGTGTTGCATGATAAGGCCATCGCGCAGGCTTGCCCCGCAAGTCTTTTCGACGCGTTCGATGTAGTACATCAAATCCAGCGGCATAGTCACGCCATCCAGTAATTGTAGCGGAAACAGGTCGCACGCCAGCAGCAGGTCGCAGGCGCTGAGCGCACCCCCGGCATAAAAGCGCTGGCGCCCCAAATGACGCGCCAGCTCAGCCAGCCGGGACTGCGCGGCAAACTGGCTGAAGCCATCATAGCGGTCGTTGGACAACGCTTCCACGCTCATGCCAAAACGGTGCACGATTTGCGCTTTATAGGCTGCCTGTAGCGCCGGGTCGCCGCCAATATCGGCAAACGCCGGTGCAACCGGCGCATACAGCCTGGCCAGCAGCGCTTCGACCGATAGCCGCCAATCCAGCAGCGCCTGCCAGGCGGCCGCTTCAACCAGGCCGTCAAAAATCGGCTTGCCCCCAACCCAGCCATCCAGTTGACGCAATATTACCGGCGAATCCGTATGCAGGCTGCCGTCCTCAAGACACAACACCAGATCGGCGTGGGCTATGCCCAGTTCAAAAAAAGTTGCGTCATCGTCGTGGCTGAGCGCCACAAGTTCATGATCGACACCTTTGTAGGCCAGCGCCAGCCGCACCCGCTGCGAGGGCATGGATGACCAGTAATGGAGCAGTCGCGGCCTTGTCATGATTCAAGGTATTCCCGCCACAACAACAGGCGGACG
>JANMKH010000420.1:0-1552 GCA_031371965.1 Sulfuriferula sp. | reverse complement strand
CGGGTTCTTTGAGGCTGAACACCGGTGGTTTCTTCTCTTCCTCACGCTGCTGTTTGTGCAGGTCGTCGACGAGTTCGGCCAGCTTGACGCGCAGCAGCATTTTTTCGCGTTCCAGCCGCGCCGCCAGCGTGCTGGCTACGGCATCCGGACGCAACTCACCCTGGTAGCAAACTGGCTCTGGCGCCGGGTGCGGGTAAGCGGATTGCAAGCAGGTCAGGGTGTCGGTGACGGCAGCATCCGGGGTAGCCAGCAGCTGTGCAAAACTGTCCCAGCCGGCGGGCAGGGAGGTTTGACCGAGGGCTTGTCGCAGTGCCAGCATGTCGCGGTAGAGCCCGGGCAGTTCGCGCGCCAGGCACGCGTCAAGGCGCAGGGTTTCCAGCGCAAAAAAACAATTGAGCGCATGCGCCTGGTCGGGATAATCGGCTAGTGCGTCGTGCAGGTTGACGCGAAAGCTGCCATAGCGCGTTTGTGCCCACTGGAACGCGACCATGGCCTTGGCCAGGCGGAAGTTGTCTTCCACCGTTTCCATCCAGGCGATGACGGTGGGCAGATACAGGGTTTCGCTGTCGGTGAAGGGCGCGTCCGCCTGCTCCAGCTTCAGTTTGCGGCCGGACAGGCCGCGTATAAAAGTGAACAGGATGCCGCTGATGTCTTCGAAAACGGTACCCGAAGTGCGGATTTCACTGCTATGGACGAATTGTTCAACGTTGCGGATAACCAGCAGCGCATCGCGCAGGCCGGTGCGGTCGTAGGTGTCCATGGCGGTGAGCGCCCAGGTTTCCAGCACGCGCCGGTCGAGCTGGTCGAGCAGCGGCACTGCGCGTCCGGCGAACTGGTAGGCAATTTCGATATTGGTGGTGCTGATGCGCTTGACCCAGTCGAGCAGATAATCCTGCTGTAGCCGTGGCAATGGATGTATGGCGGCGATCAGCTCGTCCAGGCGCAGGAAGGAGAATTCGGCCTCAAGCGTTTGTTCGAGGAAGACTTCAATGGCTTCGGCGGTTAATGGCGAGTGCTGAACCATTCAGGCGGTCAGAACAGCGACGAGGACAATTCCTGTACGGCCGCCAGCATTTCCGCGTCATCGGTAATCGCCTGCGCGATGGCACATTGGCAGGCAGTGACCGGCGGCACGCCTTTGGCGATAAGCTTGCCGGCATGGATCAGCAACCGTGTGCTGGCGCCTTCTTCCAGGCCGCTGCCCTTAAGGTTGCGCGTCATCTGGGCGAATTTGACCAGACGCTCGGCCAGCGCCGCATCCACGCCGCTCTCAGCGGCGACGATTTTTGCTTCCAGGCTGGCGTTGGGATAATCGAATTCCAGTGCCACGAAGCGCTGGCGGGTGCTCTGCTTCAAGTCCTTGAGCACGCTCTGGTATCCGGGATTGTAGGAAATGGCCAGACAGAAATCCGCGTTGGCTTCGACAATGACGCCGAGCTTTTCCATCGGCAGCGCGCGGCGGTCGTCGGCGAGCGGGTGGATCACCACCATGGTGTCCTTGCGCGCCTCGACGATTTCATCCAGGTAGCAGATCGCGCCGGCACGCACTGCC
>JANMKH010000417.1:0-1535 GCA_031371965.1 Sulfuriferula sp. | reverse complement strand
TCGACATTAATGACCTGCTTTTGAAAATTGCTTGAATCGGTGGTCCAGCCGCGGAAAGAGAACTGGGCAGTGCGCACGCCCATGCTGAGGATCTGAAATACCCCGTTGGCGCCACCTGACGGCCGCAGATTGCGTTCGATGTTGGCAGACCTGATTTGGTCCGGGGTCGGGGTGCGGCTGGTGCCGGATTCCGTATTGGCCTGCTCGGCAGCTTGACGGCGGGCCCGGACGGACTTGATATAGCTTGCCATGTCGGTGGGCGGCGCCGTTGAATCTGGCACAGGCGGCACAGCATGGGTGTCCAGGGATGGTTCGGGTGCGGTGATGACAGGCACAGGCACGACCTCATGGCGCGGGCTGACATGAGCGCTGGGCTTGGGCTTGCTGATATGTGGCTTAACCTGAGGCTTGGGCTGAGTGATCTGTTTTTTAGCAGGAGGGACGGGCTCCGGGTTTGAATGCTTTGGAACAATTTTAGTACTTTCCCGCGGCGTTAACTGGACCACCAGCGGAGCTTGCGTGTCTTGTACAGAGTTGGATTTGATACGCACATGCTCCTGTTTTAAAGTAAATAACAGCAGCGCATGTACCAGCAAGGATGCGATGATGGCAATGAGGGTGTTGCGACTAATATGGATTTCCCAATAACGCTGTTTGGGCTGCGGTATTTCCCAGGCGAATACCAGCGCGCCAGGTTGGCTTGATGGCAAGTTCTGTTGAAGGTTTCCTGCACCCACTGGCTTGTTGCTCAATTCCAGTCCCCAGTTGCTTTGCGTGAGACGGGTTGCCGGTGAATTAGCCTGGATGTTTTGTTGTAGCGATGCATGCCCGCGTGAGCGCTTTGTAGCGCTTTAAAATTATCGTTGAGAATCGACCAGCTAAGCTTGCTCAGAGCCATTTTGGCCGCCATGGTTCCATTGCAAAAAAGCGATAGCCGGGTTCAGCCTTATGCATATTGCCCCGCCACCCAGCCTGACGACCATGCCCACTGGAAGTTATAGCCACCCAGCCAGCCGGTTACATCGACGACTTCGCCGATGAAATACAGTCCCGGAACTACTTTGGTTTCCATGGTTTTGGACGAGAGCGCGTCGGTATCCACACCCCCCAGCGTGACTTCGGCCTTGGCATAACCCAGAGTGCCCGCAGGCATCAGCGCCCAGCCTTTGAGCCTGGCAATCATTTCGGCCAGGTCGCGCTTGGAATGCTCCGCAAGCGGTTTCACCCAGCCGTGCAGCGCACACCATTCCTGGGCAAAACGTTTGGGTAAATGTCCGGCAAGCAGGCTGTCGAGAGTGACCTTGCTGTGGCGGTGTGGTGCGATCCAGTCGGCAGCATCCACGCCTGGCAGGAGGTCTATGGCGATGGGCAGTTTTTTGCCGCCGCCGTATTCCTGCATCTGCCAGTAACTGGAAATTTGCAGGATAGCCGGACCGGACAGACCGCGATGGGTAATCAGCATTCCCTCACGGAATTCGACTGGCTGACCGTCGCAATGGGTGGCGACATCCAGCGATGCGCCGGCCAATGCCTCC
>JANMKH010000416.1:0-2125 GCA_031371965.1 Sulfuriferula sp. | reverse complement strand
AAGCCAGTTTGAGTCGCGCCTCATAAACTTGGTTTGCCGGTACCAGGATAGCTCCGCCGCCTTCGGCGAATTTGAAGGGCACATTCATTTGCTGCAAGGAAGCCACGATGGCCCCCCCGTCACGGTCGCTGAAATTGGAGAACAGCACGCGGTAATCCGGCTGCTGGCCCCACATCCACACACCGGCCATGATGGCGATGACCGCAGCAATGGCAAGCATCTGCAAAAACTTGCGCCCGCCTGGACCCTGCGTCAGTCCCATGAGCTTAGGAGTGAGTGCGACTTCGCCTGCTACTGACATGATGCCTCTCCGCAATCGTTACAGTGATGGTTGGTGCGGCTGATATTGATGATCTGGTTCATATTGTGTCTTCACCCATTCGTGGTGCTTGCCTTAGTATCGATTATCAGTGTGGCGCAGTATTTCAATTGATTGAATAGAGGACTGTTTCCAGCGCTTATTCCGCTGAGGCCGCGGCGGTCAAGTGATAACGTGGCGGTGTAGAGAACCATAAACCTCTGCCTGAGAATGGGCAGAAGCCAAGACTTGATGGAGTGCGCAATGAAAACCGGGATGATCGATACCAGCAGGATAGAAGCGATGATGGCACAGCTGAAAGCCGCCGCCACGCGCCCTGAGGGGGTGGACACTACCCTTGCTGTCGGTAAGGGTGTGGGCAAGGTGGATTTTGCCGATGCCCTGAAATCGTCGCTCGATCAGGTCAACAATGTGCAGCAGCAATCAGAACAACTGGGCCAGCGTTTCGCCGCCGGCGACGACAAGGTGAACCTGTCGGTTGTAATGATTTCCATGCAGAAAGCCAATATCTCTTTCCAGGCGACAGTACAGGTACGCAACAAACTGATCTCTGCATACCATGAAATAATGAATATGCAGATTTGATCTGCATAGCGAAGGCAAAAGGATAGCGAAGGCAAAAGGCAAAAATCAAGCCCAAGGAAGCGTCTTAAATTTTGCCTTTTGACTTTCCATTTTTGCCTTTTGCGTTGCTTTAAATCTCATCCCAACCCAGTAATTTTCGCGTTGCGTTCCCGTTCCAGGTACATGAGATAACGTTGCACTGCAGCCAGCATCCCCTTTGACAGCTCGACGAAAAGGCAGCCCAGGCGGCGATTTGTTTTGCCGTTGAAGAGCGTCAATTCCTGCGAATTCCTGATTTGCAGCGTGACCGTAACGATACCGAGGCCTGGCAGGTCGATATGGCAGTTTTCATATTCGCGCCCGATCGTGGTATCCAGTATTTTCTTGTCATCCAGTATCGCAATGCCGCCACAACTGATATCGACCAGCGGTGTCGTGTAGTTGCCTCCACCGGCATCGGCAGGCAGTGGAATCCTGCAAAGAATAGGATTGATGACCGGAGTGTTGACGCGATAGTATTCGCGCCGCTGCAGCCGAATCAGATTGGCAGGAATGGGAATGCGCAGGGCAGGGCGGTTCTCATGGGTCGCAGTGTCCGCCTTTGCAACGGAAAACAGGATGCGTACCTTGTCGAGCGAGGCCTCGAAAGAGAGATCGTCCGATTGGATAATGCGCTGATTCAATAATGCACTCGGCGCACAGTCAATAACCACTGCATTGTTCGCATCGTCCACTTCCAATATCGAGGTAACGACGGCATCGGCACCACCATTGACCAGCATGGTGATGAGTTGATGCTGGTCACCTATGGCGCGTAACAAGGACACGATTTCACGATGGGAATGGACAAGATAAGGGCTCTGATTCTCGGTGCCGAAGTCTGGGTTGTCGATGGGCATTATGGTGAGCGGTCTGGAAAAAATAATAAATAAGCATAAGTGGATATCTGCAGTATGCCAATTAGTACAATGTATCGCTATTTTTGCGTTCCGTCTCAATCCGGTATAGCCAGGCAAGTAACTCGGCAACGGCCCGATACAAGGCTGGCGGAATGTGCTGGTCGAGTTCAACCTGCATCAGCAAGGCGACCAGTTCTTTGGATTCATGCACAAAAACGCCGTGCTCTTTAGCGCGTGCGATGATTTCCTGTGCGATCAGTCCATTGCCTTTGGCGACGACCCTGGGCGCCGCAGAACCGGTCAGATAGGCGAGCGCGACAGCACTCTGTAATGGTGTGCTAGG
>JANMKH010000412.1:0-9010 GCA_031371965.1 Sulfuriferula sp. | reverse complement strand
CCGCCGCCGATGACCACGGCCACCTGCACCCCCATATCCACCACCGATTTAACCTCGCCCACAATGCGGGCAATGGTGTCTCGATTGATGCCATAACTGTCGTCACCCATCAGGGCTTCACCCGACAATTTCAACAAAATACGCTTGTACACTGGGGCGCTCATGGTGTTAAACCTTGGCAGCTGCAGCCACTTCAGCAGCGTAGTCCACCACTTTTTTCTCGATGCCTTCACCCACCACGAACATGGTGAAACCATTCACTTTGGCTTTTTTCTCGGCCAGCAGCTTTTCCATGGTCTGGTCGGGGTTTTTCACGAACGGTTGGCCCAGCAGGGTCACTTCTGCTAGATATTTGCTGACGCGGCCTTCCACCATCTTGGCCACAATCTCGGCGGGCTTGCCGGAGTCAGCTGCCTGCGCAGTGTAGATTTCCCGCTCTTTTTCCAGCAAGTCAGCGGACACCTGGTCTTTGGACACGCAGATCGGCTTGCTCGCAGCGATGTGCATGGCTATATCTTTACCCAATGTTTCATCGCCATCCAGATCGACCATCACGCCAATTCTGGAGCCATGCAGGTAAACCGCTAAACGGCCTGCAGTATTGTAGTATGCAGCGCGGCGAATGCTGAGGTTTTCACCTAATTTCATGATCAGGGCCTGACGCACTTCCTGAACGCTGCCACCAGCAGAAATGGACATCTCGGACAGAGCGGCCGCATCGGTAGTACCGCTTTGCGCAGCCAGTTGTGCAACAGCCGTAGCAAATGCCAGAAAATCTTCGTTTTTAGCGACGAAATCGGTTTCGCAATTGATCTCCACCAGCGCGCCAGTTTTTCCATCAGTGCTGACAAAAGAACCAATCACGCCCTCGGCCGCTATCCTTCCCGCGGCCTTGCTAGCCTTGGCGCCACTCTTGATACGCAGCAGATCTTCGGCAGCACTCATATCGCCATCGGTTTCAGTCAATGCTTTTTTGCATTCCATCATGCCCAAGCCGGTGCGCTCACGCAGATCCTTGACCATGCTTGCAGTAATTTCAGCCATGCCTTACTCCTTGGATTCTTAATTCAAAATTCAAAAACTTATTACAAAAAAAGGGGCGTACGCCCCTTTTTTTCAAGAAGACCAGCTTATTGCGCTGCTGCTTCTCCGGAGGCTTCCACCTCAACAAATTCCTCGCCTTCACCCAGAATGTCGCTGATCACCTGGCTACGGCCTTCCAGCACCGCATCAGCCATGCCGCGAGCATACAGGCGAATCGCACGGTTGGAATCGTCATTACCAGGAATGATAAAGTCCACGCCCAGAGGACTATTGTTTGTATCCACCACGCCGATGACTGGGATGCCGAGCTTGTTGGCTTCGGTCACAGCACCTTTCTGGTAACCCACATCGATCACCAGCAGCGCATCGGGCAGCGCACTCATCTCCTTGATGCCGCCCAAGCTGCGATCCAGCTTGTCGAATTCACGTTGCAACACCAGAGCTTCCTTTTTGGTCAGCTTGGAATTGACATCGCCCAGCATGGCTTCCAGATCTTTCAGACGCTTGACCGATTGTTTTACAGTTTTGAAATTGGTCAGCATGCCACCCAGCCAGCGGTGATCCACATAAGGCATGCCGGCGCGCTCTGCTTCTTCACGCACAATCTCACGTGCCGAACGCTTGGTACCAACAAACAGCACGGTGCCTTTGTTGGTTGACAATTTGCGCACGAATTTCAGAGCATCCTCGAACATCGGCAAGCTTTTTTCAAGGTTGACGATGTGGATTTTGTTGCGATGACCGAAGATGTACGGTGCCATCTTCGGATTCCAGAAACGGGTTTGGTGGCCGAAGTGAACACCGGCCTCCAGCATTTGACGCATGGTAATAGACATAGATTTTCCTTTAGGGTTAAGCCTCCAGCCGTCGCCCAACACCCCGCATGGGGCACCCTAAGCTATTGACGGCTGTGCGAATTTTGATGCGCACCATGCACACCAAGGGCGTAATTCTAGCACGTCAGCAACATTCTCGGCAACGCGCATATGGCTTAACCGAAGGCATGGAATTGTAGTGCCGCAAGATTGGCATATACACCACCCAGCGCAATCAGCGACGCATGCGTACCGACCTCCGCAATTTCGCCATTTTCCATCACGATAATCCGGTCGGCACGTTGCACTGTCGCCAAGCGGTGCGCAATGATGAGCGTGGTACGCCCAATCAATGCCGCCTCCAGCGCGCTTTGCACCAGACGCTCAGATTCGGCATCCAGCGCACTGGTCGCTTCATCCAGCAACAATAGCGGAGGATTTTTGAGCAACGCACGGGCGATGGCGATACGCTGGCGCTGCCCGCCGGACAGGCGTACGCCACGTTCGCCAAGAAAGGATTGGTATCCTTGCGGAAGTTTCTCGATGAATTCATGCGCTGCAGCCATTTTGGCGGCAGCAATCACTTCGGCATGCTGGCTTCGATACGGCCATAACGAATATTCTCCAGCGCATTGGCAGAAAAAATTACCGTATCCTGCGGCACAATGCCGATGGCTGCACGCAAGTCATGCAAATCAAGTTGTCTGATATCTACGCCATCAAGGGCGATCAATCCTTGTTGCGGATCATAAAAACGCAGCAACAACTGGAACAGCGTGGTCTTGCCTGCACCGGACGGACCGACAACAGCTACCGTCTCGCCTGGCTGGATAGCAAGCGACAAGTGACTCAAGGATGCCGTTAGCGGGCGCGAGGGATAGTGGAAAGTGACCTCCTGCAGCACCAGTGCGGCGCCATTGTGAGAACGCGGTGGCAATTTCTGCGGCAATGCAGGGGGCTGGATCGGCGAATGCGCTGCCATTAATTCCAGCAATCGTTCGGTCGCACCTGCCGCTCGCTGCGCTTCGCCTAACACCTCCGATAGAGCACCAATGGCGCCTGCCACGATCGCTGCATAGAGGATAAATTGCCCCAGTTCTCCGCCAGTCATCTGGCCGTCGATCACTGCGTGTGCGCCTAGCCACAGCACGAACACGATTGCACCAAACACCAGCAAGATCGCCAGCAAAGTCAGCATGGCGCGCGCACGAATGCGCCGCATCGCAGTGTTGAAAGCATTTTCAACCAAGCTACTAAAGCGGCTGGATTCCATGGCCTCATGAGTGAATGCCTGTACCGTCGGCATCGCATTGAGAATTTCGCCTGCCATCGCTGATGCATCGGCAATGCGGTCTTGCGAGTCGCGCGACAGCTTGCGCACACGCCGGCCAAAAATAACGATCGGCAGCACCACAACAGCCAACAGCACAATAATGATGGACGACAGTTTGACGCTGGTAACGAACAGCATCGCCAGACCACCAATGAAAAGCAAGGCGTTGCGCAGCGCCATGGAAATGCTGGTGCCGACCACTGCCTGAATCAGCGTGGTATCAGTAGTCAGGCGTGACAACACCTCGCCACTCTGCGTCGTTTCAAAAAACTGCGGGCTTTGACTCACAACGTGCCGGTATACCGCACTGCGGATATCGGCAGTCACGCGTTCACCCAACCATGACACCATGTAAAAACGCGCTGCCGTGGCCACGGCGAGAATACAGGCCACACCGAACAGCGCGAGGAAATAGGTATTCACATGCTGGATGCTTTTTGCGCCGGCTGCACCAAAGCCGAGATCTATCATCTGCTTGAACGCATACGGAATGGCAAGTGTGGCACCGGCTGCAACCAGCAGTGCAATACCGGCCACGAGAAACTCCCGTTTATATGGCGCCAAAAATGGCAACAGGCCCTTGAGGGTAGCCAGGCTGCTTTTTGGAGTTGATCGGGTAAGGGGCATATGGATTATTTAAGACTCGATCGAAAACATCGCAGATCGTCGTCGGTTAGCGACACGCAAAAAACAAGCATCACCTTGATTTATTTAATACTAATAAAAACATCTGAATTTACCGTCGCTCTGCAGCGACAAAATTCCTCATCCTGATAGCGTTAATAACTCGCTTATAAATTATCCGATTGTTTATGCTACATATTTTATAAATGGCGCATATTTTGCTAACGGACTCAAATCTACGGCGGCATTTTTACCGTGGTCACTATCCGCGACTCAATTCCTTCGAGAGGACGATCCATTATGCTAAAGAACTTCATGCAACCAACCCATGCCAAGCCCACTCACCACAGCATGAATAATTCCTTATTGGATACGCCAAAATCATTGGATAATACGCCCAAACCACTCGAAACTTCTGCGAGTGCAAAACCAACATCACAGGAAGAAGGTAACAAGCTCACCGTAGGGCCCAACATCAAGCTGAAAGGTTCAGAAATCACCGATTGTGAAATTCTGGTTGTGGAAGGCCGCGTAGAAGCCTCCATGAATAGCCGCGATATCCGCATCGCCGAAGGCGGCGTTTTTTCCGGCACCGCGGAGATCGACGTCGCCGAAGTGCGTGGTCATTTTGAAGGTGAGCTCACTGCCCGCAAGCGGCTGGTAATTTATGCTACCGGGAAAGTTACCGGTCAGATTCGCTATGGTGCGCTGAAGATTGAGGAAGGCGGTGTTCTCTCGGGAGATGTGGCAACACTCTCAACGCCACAGGCCAGCCTGGTTAAAGTTCCAGAAATTACTATCGAGGAAAAATCGGAAGCGCCTCAGGAAAATGTTTCCAGCCCAACTCAAACATACCCAGCTTCGGTGCTCGCCAAAAACGCGATGGGTCGGCGCCAAGGTTAACAACTACAGTCTGTACTGCACCCGCGCGCGCTCCAGCAGTGTTGCGGGTACAGCAACCCAAAATGCAAGATAGCCTAAATACGAGGACCACCTCGGCGGTTCTTGAGACGCGTAAGCAGTGTTTTGCAGTTGACCTTCACGACATGTTTGCGGGAAAAAAGATTACGGTGGGCGAAATCTTCAAGCGCTTTGCTGTCCTCTGTCAAGGTATGGATATGCAGGCTCGCCATATCGCTCATGATGTAAAGACTACGTACTTCCGGCTGGCGAGCGAGGTCTTCCGCAACCGCTTCAATCCCCTGCGGATCAACTTCAACATCGAAAAAAGCCGAAACAGTGCTGCCGATTTTTTCCGGATTAACGATCAGGGTAAATTTCTCGATCACTCCCTCTGTGATCATCTTTTGCACGCGGTCACGCACATGCACTCTGGAAATTCCCAGCTCACGGGCAATATCGGCGAAACTTCTGCGCCCGTCGTCGATTAATAGCCGCAATATTGTTTGATCCAGCTCGGTCACGGCTTCCCTTTAAAACATATCGTGTTCGGACATGCATTGCCGACGCACCGTATTGGCCGTCAAACCTTATCCGCCGAACAACATTTGCAGTGCAACCACGAGTAATAGTATACCGAAAGCCCGTTTCAGCCTTGCCACCGGCAGACGGTGCGCCAGCCTTACACCCAGGGGCGCCACAATGATTGAAGTAACGCCTACCGCAAGCAGTGCCGGCAAATCAATATAGCCGAGACTCCAGGCAGGCAAACCCGGATGACGCCATCCAGACAGAACGAAACCCGCCGCGCCGAACAACGCGATGGGAAAACCTAGCGTGGTGGAAATTGCGATGGCGCGTTTCATCTCGACATTGCAGGCATGCAAAAACGGCACGGAAATCGTGCCGCCGCCAATTCCCATCATGGCGGACAACGAACCTATTCCCAAACCAACGCCCCACAGCCCTTTGGGGCCCGGTAGCGTCCAGTGGGCGGCGGGTTGCCATTTGGCCAATAATTGCAACGACACAACTATCAGGAATATTGAAAATATCATTTTGAGTGTTCCAGCTGGAATGAAGCCGGCCAGATAGCCGCTCACCAAGCCGCCGATCAGCGTGGCAGGGACCAGCATGCGTACTACCGTCCAGTCTATCGCACCGCGTTTTTGCTGCGCCTGGATTGCTGATAAAGACGTAAAAATAATACCCGCCAGGGAGGTGCCAATCGCCAGGTGCGTCAGCACATCAGGCTGCACCCCCTCATGCTTGAAGATCCAGATCAGGGCGGGCACCACCACGATGCCTCCACCCACTCCAAGCATTCCGCCTAACAGGCCCGCAACTACCCCAAGACCAAGATAAAAAACGATAAACGACATGCAGCTTCTCCACTTTCATCAACACACACAAAACGCCTTCCCCCAATTCCAGGGTGCCTAACATCTAGAAGCTTGCAACACCTCCGTCGCTGCGTGGGTCTGACGCGCCTTCCAGCACGCCGCCTGGATGCCAAACAATCACGCCAGCATGCCCCATGGCTTCGTCGAAATCCTGCAATATCTCGATCTGGTGACCACGCCGACGCAAGGATTCGACCATCTCACCACTAAAGCGCGCCTCGAGTTTCAAACTGTCCGAGAGTCGCCCCCAGGTACGGCCAAGTAGCCAGCGCGGTGCATTCACCGCCTGCTGCAGCCCCTGCCCATAAACCATTGCACGAGTGAATACAGCTGCCTGGGTTTGCGGCTGACCGTCTCCGCCCATGGTGCCGTAAACCATCACGCGCCCGTCATGCAGCCGTGCCAAAGCCGGATTCAAGGTGTGAAAAGGTTTGCGCCCCGGCTTGAGCTCATTCAGAGCACCTTCTTGCAAGGAAAAACTGCATCCGCGGTTTTGCCAATTAAGACCACTCTGTTCAAGCACCACGCCGCTTCCGAACTCATGATAGATACTCTGGATAAAACTCACTGCCCGCCCCTGACTATCCACTACACCCATCCATACTGTATCGCCAGGGCCGCGACCATTTCCCCACGGCAGCGCCTGGTTCAGATTGATGGCTTTCGCCAATGGGTCTAAAAATTCGGGCTTCAAACAATCCTGCGCGTCGATGCGCATATCCCGGGGGTCAGTAATATAGGCATCGCGAACTATAAACGCCTGCTTGGTGGCCTCCACAACGCAATGCACGTAGTCGGCACTGTCCGGTTCCATTTGGTTCAGTCCCATGCGGTCCAGAATGCCGAGGATCATCAGCGATACCACACCCTGTGTAGGCGGAGGCAGATTGTAGAGCCTGCCCAGGCTGTGCTCCAACGCCAAAGGCTTGGTCAGTTCAGCTCGATAGCCATTCAGATCGGCCAGGGCGAGAGGACTGCCGCATGCCGCCAGATCCGCCGCAATGGTCTGCGCCAGTTCACCGCGATAGAAATCGTCCAGACCGGCGCGACTCAGATGGCGCAGAGTCGTTGCCATTTTGGTCTGGAAAAACAGACTGCCTGCCTGAGGCGTTTCCCCATTCACCAGAAAATGTTCGCGGAAACCAGGCTGGCTTTCCAGCTCCGCTTGCTTGGTCCGGGTACTGCGCATTTGACTGCCGGTGACAGGCACACCCTGCTCCCCGTAGCGGATAGCTTCGGCAAACAGCCGGGATAAAGGCATGCGCCCGTTCCAGCGCCGTTTGCTCAACGCCAGCGCGCATTCCCAGCCTGACACGGTGCCGGCGACAGTGTTGGCCGCCAACGGCCCGCGCACTGGGATGGTATCCAGACCCCGCCCGGCATAAAACGATGGGCTCGCTCCCGCAGCCGCAGCACCGCACGCATCGATGGCGACCGGCTCCTGCCCCGGCTCATGGATCAGCCAAAACGCGTCGCCCCCGAGTCCGGTCATATGCGGATACACCATCGCAATAGTGGCAGCCGCAGCCACCATGGCCTCAATTGCGTTGCCCCCTTCTTTGAGTACGTCAATGGCCGCCCTGGATGCCAAAAAATGCGGCGCGACCGCCATGGCTCTCGATATATTTCTCATGGAGTGTAGTTACTCAATGTATCTCCTATGAACACAACTCTATACATGAGCATTCAAGCGAGTGCCGGAGCCATTTCGATGTGCTCCGAAACCATACGTTTGCGCCACGACTTGAGCACAAACAACGCAAGCAGCGCAGTGGTCACATCCATTACAGTAACAATGCCAAAGATAGGTACCCAACTTTGCGTAGCTTCATGGAGCAAAGCAGCGACAGGCGCGCCTAGAATAGCGCCCACGCCTTGAGCCATGTACAAAAACCCGTAGTTGGTGGTCGCGTTGCCGGTACCGAAAATATCCGTCAAAGTGGAAGGGAACAATGAGAATATTTCACCCCAGCCGAAGAACACCACGCCGGACAGCAGCACAAACGCCAACGCATTCTCTCTAAAGGCGAGCATCATCACTATCGCAACCGCCTCCAACATAAACGCAACCGCCATGGTATTTTCCCTGCCGATATGATCGGAAACCCAACCGAAAAACGGGCGCGTCAATCCATTGGTAAACCGATCAATCGACAATGCCAAAGGTAGCGCAGCCAAACCGAACACCAGAACGTCGCTAACCCCGAAATCCTTAGCGAAAGCCCCCATTTGCGAGATGACCATCAGGCCGCCCGTAGACATCATTGTCATCATTATGAACAACAACCAGAAGACGGGGGTTTTCAGCATCTCACCCGAAGTGTAATTGCGCGCACTCTGAGAAACGGTTTTGCTAACGGCAGTAACGACATGTGCTGGCAACTCGGAAGGTTTCGGCGCACGACGCAAGCCTTGCGCAACCACCAACCCTACCAGGCCGAGAATAATGCCAAATACCGTCAGGGCGTGTGCATAGCCCGCACTTTTGATCATCGAGGCGATGGGGAAAGTCGTCAATATCGCTCCGAAGCCATAGCCCGCAGCCACCAATCCTGTTGCAAGACCTCGCTTGTCCGGAAACCATTGCACCATCAAACCAACAATGCCCACATAGATAATCCCCGTTCCCAGCCCACCCATCACACCGTAGGAAAGATATAACCCGGCCAGATCATGGGCAGATGCGGCCAGCACCCAACTGCCACCCGTCAATATCGCACCTGCAGAAATCAGCAATCTGGGCCCAAACTTTTGTATCAGAAATCCTTGCAGAGGCGAAAGCCAGGTCTGTAAAACAACAAAAATCGAGAAGGTAACCTGCACGGCTGCAAGGCTTGTATCGAGCGAAGACTGCAAGGGTTTCACGAACAGGGTCCAGACATACTGGGAAC
>JANMKH010000407.1:0-2747 GCA_031371965.1 Sulfuriferula sp. | reverse complement strand
CTGCGCGAGCAGGTCGGGGTGATGGTGGCGCAGGTCGATGCTGGCGATGGTGCCGACCGCGCCCAGCCGCGCCACGGCGCCCGCCAGCCGGTGCGCGGAGATGCCTACGCCCATGCCGCCTTGCACGATGGGCAGCAAACGACGGCCTTTGATGTAAAAATGGGGCAAATTGGTCTCCAGCATAAGGCTACCTCAGGACAACTCTGTATGAAGCGCGTTATGCCGGAGCCGTGACATTCGCATTGATGCTCTGCGGCTAATCAGGTTCCGCCGCCGTGAAATTCCACGCCCGGCTGGTTTTCCGGCAAGTCGGCCACCATCAGGTCGTGCTTTGTTTTTTGCAGGTCGTCCAGCTCCGCACCCTGCAGCATGGATCTCGCATCGCGCAGGGCCGATTCCAGCAATGCCGCTGCCAGCGCTCCTTCATCCTGACCCAGAATTTTTGAAAAGGCTTGCAAGTCATAATTCAGCTCCTTCGTTACACGCACTTCCAAAGACTTTGTGAATACGCGGGGCATGGCGTCCAGCCTGGCGGCTTCGCCGGAATGGGCTTGCAGTTTACGTACCAGTGTGGCGACATGGCTATTCACGGATATGTCGAGCCGGGCCGGATTCAGTTTGATTTTATTGATGAAGTAGTTTTCAAAATCCACCTTGGCCAGATGGACCCACCTGCCTTCTTTAAGCCAGTTGATATTGCGCAACGGGATCTGCGGCTCCGAAAGGTAAGCAGCGCCGGATTTGGTCATGTCGGTTAACCACTTGGCACGCAACGGCGCAGGGCTGGTCAACGCTTCTCCATTGATGGCGGCAGCAATATTGCGCACGGCAGCATCGACTTCGTTCTGTATGGAATAGACGGAATCCGGCGCGCCAATGGGCAGCGGCGTTTTCATTACGGACGGGTGCGCACCGCATACCCCCACGGCGAAGATATTGGGATACGCCGGGTTGCGCAGATACGCGTCGGTCTTGACGAAACCGCGCTCATCGGTGAGACCGGCACTGTCACGCAAGGCCTGGATGCCGCGGAACGCAGCCCAATACACGGCGTACGCAAAAGGAATTTCGCTCGCGCGGATTTCCTTGCCCTGCTCGTCGCACTCGGCGATATGGACAACGCCAGAATCGATTTTTTTGGTTTTTACGTTGGTGCGGTAAGTGATATTTCGCTCGGCAAGCGCCTGTTCCAGCAAACGGCGCGTGTCGCTCTCCGCACCCAGTCCAAGATGCCCGACATAAGGTTCCGGGGTGAGGAGCGTGATCGGTACCTTGTCGCGCAGGTTGCGGCGGCGCAAATCGGCATCCGCCAGAAAAGCGAATTCGTAGACCGGCCCGAGTATGGAGGAGTTCTGAACGGCGCCGATCACGAGCGGCCCCGGATTTTTCACGAACTGCTGGTAGTCCGTATAGGCCTTGGCTGCGTCTTCAATATGCACCACGGAGTGCACCGCACCTTTGGCCGGATCCAGACCTTCGATTTCATCAAACGCCGCTTCCGGGCCGGTGGCAAGAATCAGATAGTCATAAGCCAGTTTGCTGCCGTCGGCCAATTCCACCTGGTTATTCGCGCCATCCACTTTTTTCAGTGCTTGCGGGATGAAATCAATGCCACGCTCAGCCAGGCACGGGCCGATAGGGAACGCAATATCCTTTCGGTCACGCCACCCCATGGCGACCCACGGATTGGACGGCACGAAATGAAAGTAATCCTTGTTCGATACCACGGTCACCTTGTCCTGCGGGCCCAGCCGGTTTTTCATGGCGTAAGCGGCAGGTACCCCTGCGATTCCTGCTCCGGCAATCACTACGTGTGTCATGTTGGTCTCCTTTGGTGCGACATATAAAAATGCACTTATTGCACGAGAGGCGTCTGCGCGCCTTCTAACTCCACACCCTGTATATTGGCCTGTCCGACCAGAATCTTCAGATACTGCCTGAGCGCGCGGACCCGGACCTGCTCTGTCAGGTACTCGGCAAGTTTCTCCCGGATCATTTCGAAGGGCAGAGCGCGGCCTTCTGCGCAGCGTTCGACGCGAACAATATGCAAGCCGAAACGGCTCTCAACCAGCCTGGATGCGATTTTCCCCGCCTCAAGACTGAAAATGGCGCGCTCGAATTCCGGCACGGTCTGGCCTTTGGTCAGCTGGCCCAGGCTGCCGCCGACTTCTGCCGAGGTGCAATTGGAGTAGGTGCGAGCCAGCTCTGCAAATTGCTCCGGCTGTGCCAGCGCTTGCTGCAGCACTTCCTGCGCTTTCGCCCGCAATGCGTCCAGCGGAACATTCGGCGTTACCTGGAACAGAATGTGGCTGGCTTCAACCAGATCGCCGGTGCGGAACTGCTCGATATTCTTGCGGTAATAGGTTTCGCACTCTTCATCGGTCGGCACCGGCGAAGTCACTTCCAGTTCGATCAGCCGCTCAATCAGGGCATCCTCGACCAGCGCCTCGGCATCTTCAGCCTGCGACGCTTCCCGCGCGCGCAGCGCGTCCTGCTCCGCGGCAAGCTTGTTGCGTGCCGCCTGCAGCAACACTTCCCGCACCACCAGGGCTTCCACCGCTGCCTTCAGCGGAACCGGGGCGCCGGCATGGTGCGGTAATTCGCGTTCCACCGCGTCATCCGTGATTTCGACATCATTTACGCTAATACTCATAGTCCGTTCTCCTCTCAATCAACCACGCTGCCTGACTACCTGGTAGCTGCGCGTCAGATAAGCAACCGCTGCGAATCCGCTCCAGACATGGACC
>JANMKH010000388.1:0-2997 GCA_031371965.1 Sulfuriferula sp. | reverse complement strand
GTGGTCAGGATCCGTCTCGACCTGATTCGTAATTTCCCTACCCCGGTGAAATGAACCAAAAAACGGCGATTTATCCACGAAAGACACGAAAGACATGAAATAGGTCGATATATTGCATTTAAATAAAGTCATTCACCCCTTTGATTGAATATTTTTTTCGTGCTTTTTGTGTTTTTCGTGGACCAATTGCTTTTTCTAGGATGAATTGCCGTTTAACAAGAAAGGTCGCAAACATGGAAGATAACGGAATGGTCAGCCTCGCCTGGTTTGTATTCGAAGCAGGCGTAGCACTTGCCCTGCTGCTTGGAATCGTGTGGTGGACTATGCGCAAATAGTGGCCGGGTGACACTTACCGCGAAGCCGTGGCCGAATCCATCGTAGCCCACATCCGCCAGCGCTATGCCAGCCAGCTCCATGACATGGCGGCGCGGGTAGCAAAACTGACGCTGGACTGAATCCATGCTGCAACTGCGCGAACAAGACCGCCACACTTTACAGGCCACGCTTGCCCGCTTTCCCGAAGTGCGTCGCGCCTGGGTATTTGGCTCCCGCGCCGCCGGCCGGGCGCGGCGCGCATCCGACATTGATCTCGCCATTGAAGCCCCCGCCCTGGCCCCCGCGCGCTGGCACGATCTGATCGAGGCGCTGGAACAGGCGCCCATTATCTACAGGCTGGACGTCATCCATCTGGACACACTGGACGACCCGGTGCTCAAGCAGGCCATCTTGCGCAACCGGGCGCCGCTCTGAGCAGCGTCCCGTCAGCGCAATAGGTGGGCAGGCTTTGGCTGGCTGATATTCAGGGCGGGCGCTGCGCTGGCGTTGTTCACCGGCAGGTGGTGTGAGCCTGGTGCAAAAGCCAGCTAGGCTGCCCTGACTTCGGCCAGCAGATCGGGGTGGCGATCCAGCACCTTGAGTAACTTCACCAGCGCCAGGGGTGGCCTGGTCTTGCCATTCTCATAACGTGAGAAGGCATTGACCCCGCCGCCGAAAATTTCGGCAGCTTCGCGTTGGTCGAGATGGAGCTTCTTGCGAACACTGACGATAAACTCGGGGTCAACAATAGACGCATTCACCTGCTTGTTGAACGCCAGCATCAGATTCATGGTGCGCCGGGATTCTGCGGCATCCAGAATGGACTCATCGCAGGCAGGACAGAAGCCGCCTGTCACCTGAGGGAGAATGGTTGCCTCACCTTTGTAGATGTATGGCAGATCGCGGGTATCGTGCACCAGATTGGCCGCGCTACAGATCGGGCATTTCATGGTCATAGCTCCTTATAAAGATACGATGAGCACGTCATCAATCACCATCAGTTTTAGATAGACGTCTCCGGCTGGTGTCGCCGGGCGGTACACAGCCGGTGATCGGCGTGGGTCGTCATGCTCTTGTAGAAATCGGCAGCGGTCAGCGTCATCACCACAGCAAGCATGCTATCGAAATCGAATCCCAGTGCAGCGCCACCTTCGCGAGCAGCTTTCGTGACGCGCACCTTACTTGTCTCGACCAGAGCCTTAACGACCGACAGCTTGTAGTGAGGTGTGCCTTTCTCCACGAAGGGCACTTTAACCTGGTTGGTTAAATTTGGCAATTAGGTTATTTTTATGATCAACGGCCGCAATTCAGCAGCGCACGCATTCATGCGGTTTTCTGTGAATCCTGCCGCGTGCCTTGTCGCCAGGATTTGACCGCAACAACACAACCAGACAAAATAAGACCAGATAATCTGACCAGCAGGAGAAATCAATGTCAGCAAGCCAGTGGCGACTGCAAGACGCCAAAACCCAATTTAGCCAAGTAGTCGAAGCGGCCTTGCGTGGCGAGCCGCAGCACATTACCCGGCGTGGCCGGCAAGCCGTAGTGGTGCTGTCGGAGCAAGCGTTTGAGGCGTTGCAGCAAAGCGCGCGTGCCGCCGCGCCAGGGTTTGTCGCACACCTGCTGGCCATGCCAAAAGACGACCAGCCAGTCGAGCGCATCCCCGTAGTGCTGCGTGACGTGGACTTGTCGTGATTCTGCTGGATACGGTTGTTGTTTCGGAATTGCGCAAACGCCAGCCGTCGCCGACGCTGGTGAGCTGGCTTGCGGGTGTTCGGGACGACGATTTGTTTTTGAGCGTGGTGAGCATTGGCGAGATCGAGCGCGGCATCGAAAAAAAACGCCAGGCAGAGCCCGCATTTGCCGACGCGCTTACCCGCTGGCTGGAGCGTTTGTTGCACCTCTACGGCGACAGGGTATTGCCCATCACGCCAGCTGTATCGCGCCGATGGGGGGTGTCATCCGCCCGGCTCGGGCATGATGGAGCCGATCTGCTCATTGCCGCCACTGCGTTGACGCATGGCCTCAAAGTGGCTACCCGTAATGTGCGTCATTTTGTGCCAAGCGGTGTTGAGGTCATCAACCCTTTTGGTGACTGAATGCCCGGACAGTCATGTAAGGCAATAACCAGCGGGCGTTGCGCCGGATGCACGGGCTGGCGTAGCGTCAGGAAAGATATGGACAGGATTAACAGGATTTCTCAGGATTTACAGGAATACCCGCTTAAATACTGAAGTCGTTTTGTTCCTGTTAATCCTGTCCGTCTTCCAGTCTGCGTAACGCCGAATACATGTTGGAACAGGCGTTCAATCATTATGTGTTGCAAAAAAACAACACGGCGCCATGGAAATCAAGAAAATTTCCCGTAAAGCTTGCAGGGTGCAAAAACCCTTGGGCATAATGCCCTCAGCTTCTCGCAAGAGGGGTTCGCGTCATGGATAAAACCCGGTGCGATACACACTTCAATTAAGGAGATTTGCATGGATAAGAAACTCATCGCGCTGGCTGTAGCCAGCCTTTTCGTAGCACCAATGGCAATGGCAGATAACAGCAGTGTCGTCATTTCCTGTCAAATGCACGTGTCGGTAGATAGCCTGGATGGCGAGCGAGGTCAGCACCGAGTCGGCAAAGGGCGCGGGTGAGAGCGTGTCCACGTAAATCACCAGGTTGGCGCCCGTGTAC
>JANMKH010000338.1:0-5980 GCA_031371965.1 Sulfuriferula sp. | reverse complement strand
TTTGTTTCCAGCCTTGCCTCATTCGTTGCCTCAGCCGATATGATGGTTCCGATGCATGCGGTGAATGAGGAAGGCATCGGCGCTTCTGTGGGTCAGGTGACCATCTCCGAATCAAAATACGGCCTGGTGTTTACACCTGTGCTCAATGGCCTCGCGCCCGGCCTGCACGGTTTTCATGTACATCAAAACGCCGATTGCCAGCCCAAGGAAAAGGATGGAAAGATGGTTGCCGCGCTTGCCGCAGGCGGCCATTACGATCCTGAAAAAACCGATCGCCATGGCACACCCTGGGGCGATGGACATCTGGGCGACCTGCCGCCGCTGTTTGTGGATGCCAGCGGCAATGCCACCCAGCCGGTTCTGGCGCCACGCCTGAAAATGGCCGACATGAAGGGACGTTCCGTGATGGTCCATATGGGCGGTGATAACCATGCCGATCATCCCGCACCCCTCGGCGGCGGAGGAGCGCGCATGGCGTGTGGTGTGGTTCTGTAGAACGCCCATCATTTCGACGGACAATCGCAAAGCGGCGCTTTGCTTGTCCGTCTCCCAAACGGAGCTGCAATGACAACAGAACAAGATGCCTGCCCCAATTGCGCCTCCCTGCGCCAGCAACTGTCTGAAAAAGACCAGGCGATCCAGGCTTTACGCAACCAGATCGAAGAGCTGTCCCGGCATGATCCACTGACCGGCGTGCTCAACCGGCGCAGCCTGACCGAGATGCTGGATGCGGAATTGCAGCGCTCGCTTCGAACCGGTCATCCATTCAGTTTCGCAATCATCGATCTGGACCATTTCGGTGCAGCGAACGATCAATACGGTCACCTTGTTGGAGATGCCATATTGAAAACAGTGGCCGATACAGCGATCAAGCTGCTCAGGACAGTAGACCGGTTTGGCCGTCTCGACAGTGATCAGTTCGGCATCGTGTTACCGGCCACCTGGCTGGATCAGGGCCTGATTGCCATGGGTCGGCTGAGCAACGCTGTGGCTGGGTGCGACTGGGCTGGCATCGCCCCGGGCCTGACGGTGACATTTTCCGCCGGGATTACCACCAATGCGCCCAAGGATACTTCCGAGCTGATCGTCAAGCGTGCCGAAAAGGCGCTCGCCCAGGCAAAACAGGAAGGCAGAAACCGCACCGTGCAGATCGAGGAAGCGCTGCCGGATTTTCCGCCGATGGATTTGGAGTAACGCACAGCACGACTGTGCCAGCCAGCGCAGACCCGGCGCCTCTCCCAGAACGACGCACCTAGTACGTATGTGCGTGGTCCGGGTCAACCTTGCCGCGAAACACCACATACTGGTAGATGTTGTAGGTCATCATCACCGGGATCAGCATGCCGATGCCGACCAGCATGAACACCAGCGTGTTGTTTGGCGCGGCGGCCTGATCGATGGTGACGTAGCCGGGAATGAGGTAGGGAAACCAGGTTGCCGCCAGGCCGATAAACGAGAACAGGAAGATCAGCGTGGTCCACACGAAGGGCGCAACTTCGTAACGCTTTTTCAACGCACGCAGCAGCATGATGAAGCTGGAAAACGCGGCCAGCGGCAACAACGCGAAGTAATACACGTTGGGCACACTGAACCAGCGCGTGTAAATCTGCGGATACTGCATCGGCGTCCACACCGTCACCACGGCTGCCGTCACGATCATTGCGAGCGCCAGCAGGTGGCCGCGCTCGAAGCAGGCGTCCTGCATCATGCCGCGCGATTTCATGATGAGGTAGGTGGAGCCGAGCATGGCGTATCCGGCCACCACGCCGAGGGCGACAAACACGCTGAACGGCGATAGCCAGTCCATTGCGCCTCCGACGAAATGGCCATTCACCACCGCCACGCCATTGAGCAGCCCGCCCAGCGCGAAGCCTTGCGCCACGGCGGCGACCAGACTGCCGAGTCCGAACGTAAAACTCCAGAGCGGCTTGTTGGTCGACAGTTCGTGGAATTCAAACGACACGCCGCGCAGCATGAAGCCCAGCAGCATGACAATGACCGGAATGTACAGCCCGTGCAATACCGTGCCATACACCAGTGGAAACGCGCCGAACAGCGTGCCGCCGATCACCACCAGCCAGGTTTCGTTGGCGTCCCAGATGCTGCCCAGGCTGGACATCATGGCCGCGCGGCGCGGCTCGTCGCCGACGAACAGCGAAAGCACGCCGACGCCGAGGTCGAAGCCGTCGAGCACCACGTAAATCACCATGAACAGGCCGATGATGAGGAACCAGATGGTCGCCAGCAGGTGGTGGGTAGAATCGATTGCGACAGCTTCCATCAATGGCTTCCTTGTGCAACGGCAGGCTGAGAGTTGATATCGGTGTGACGCGCCGGCTGATGGGGCGGGTCTTCAAACACCGGCCCTTTGCGCAGCACGCCGCGCATGAACACCAGTGCCGCAACGCCGATCACGCTGTAAAACACGATGTACGACAGCAGCGACCATTGCAGCACCGCGACCGGCACGTTACTCGCGCCGTGCGAAGTGCGCATCATGCCGTACACAATCCATGGCTGCCGCCCCACTTCACGCACCAGCCAGCCCGCCTCGATGGCGATATACGCCGCCGGTATGGTCAGCAGCCAGCCGCGCAGCAGCCACTTGTTCCTGCTGACGCTGGCAGCCAGCATCTGCGCCTTGCGCCGCCACAGCATCCACAACGTCACCCCGGCCATGAAGGCAATGAACACGCCAGTCACCAGCATCACGCGGAAACTGTAAAACGGGATCAGCACCGGCGGCTGGTCAGCCGGTTTGAAGTCGCTTAATCCCTGCACCTGACCGGTGAGCGAGTGCGTGACAATCAGGCTGGTCACGTCCGGCACGGTGATCTCCCAATCGTTTTTCTGCGCCGCCTGATTGGGTAGCGCAGCAATCGCCCAGGGCGCGCCCGCGCCCGGTTTGTTGGTATGCCACAGCGCTTCGATGGCCGCCAGCTTGGCCGGTTGCGTCTGCGCCAGCGCGCCGCCGGCCGAATCGCCAATCAGGATTTGCAGCGGCGCCACTGCCGCCAGGGCAATCACCGCCCATTTGAACGACGGCAGGAAGAACTCGCGGTGGCGCTGCTTCAATAAATAATAAGCACTCACGCCCGCGATCACCACCAGCGAAATCTCGATGCACGCCATGAACATGTGGCTAAAGCCGTGCGCCAGATCGGGATTGAAAACCGCGTCGAAGTAACTGGTAATAACAAACTTGCCATGCTGCATCGTCACCCCGGCGGGCGTCTGCATCCACGAATTGGCAACCATGATCCAGAATGCCGACAGCGTGCTGCCGAACGCCACCATGCCGGTGGCAAACAGATGCATACCCGCGCTCACGCGCTTCCAGCCGAACAGCATGATGCCGAGGAAACCCGCCTCCAGCATGAACGCCATGGCGGTTTCAAAGCCCAGAATATTGCCGAAAAAGTCGCCGCTGGCGATGGAGAACGGCCCCCAGTTGGTGCCGAAGGAAAACTCCATCGGCAGGCCGCTGATCACGCCGACGCCGAAGTTGATGAGGAAAATTTTGGTCCAGAACCGTGCCTGCTGGTAATAGAACACCTTGCGCGTCTTGACCCAGGCTGCTTCCAGCGCGAACAGGATCAGCGCCAAACCGATGGTCAGCGGCGGCCATAGAATATGGAACAAGGCGATGAAACCGAATTGCGCGCGCGAGAGAAATTCGGGGTTGTGTAGCAGATCCATGGGGAACTCCTCAACCAGCAATAGCAGGGTCGTAAAACCCAACATATCAGTTTATAAGCAATTACTGATTTATTAGGCTACTGCTAAGGCATATCTGCTGCTGATTTGTTCCCTGTGCGCAGGATTTATTAAACCGGCACCTCCCCAGCCTTGCACCCCGGTCAAACGGAGACATTTTCCGCGGGCTCACTACCAATGCGACCAAGGATACTTCCGAGCTGGTTGCCAAGCGTGCCGAAAAGCGCTCGCCTAGGCGAAACTGGAAGGAACCGGACCGTGCATCGAAGAAACGCTGTCGCAATCCCTTCTGATGTTTGCGTCATACCCGTTGCCTGCGTATTGCTTTTAAATTAATTCAAACAGGGTTCGATGCCTGCAAAACCGCATCAAGCAGGCCAGGGAAACGGCTATCCAAATCCTCGCGTCGCAGTGAATTAATATATTGCGTACCCTCAGCCCGCATCTGAATCACGCCCGCTTCTCGTAGCACCCTAAAATGATGTGACGCGGTGGACTTGGCCACGGACAGGCCGAATGTTCCGCAAGATTGTTCGCCGTGAGCCGCGATACTCTTGACGATGGAAAGGCGTACCGGGTCGCTCAGCGCGTACAAGACCCCGGATAAGGTCAGGCTTTTTCTTGATGGATGATTCAGTACTCTCATGCTTGCATTATCGCACAAGCCCTGCTAATGTTCCTATTGTTCTAATAACATCGAACAATAGGAGAATGTTATGCAAGTATATGAACTGAGAAACCGAACCGGCCTGGAAGCATTAACCCTCACTGAACGCAATGACCCACAGCCTGGAGCTGAACAGGTGCTGGTCAGTATGCGCGCGGTGTCGCTAAATTACCGCGACTTGTTGGTGATCAACAATCACTTCTATCCCAACGCTCGCTTGCCCCTAATTCCCTTGTCTGATGGCGTGGGAGAGGTGGTTGCTGTGGGGGAGAATGTGACGCGCGTCAAACTTGGCGATCGCGTGGCAGGTATTCTTGATCAGAATTGGCTGTTGGGCGATCTGCCCAAACAATCACTCACCCTGGGCGGGGACATGGATGGTGTTTTGGCGCAATACGTCGTGCTGCATCAAGACGGTGTGGTTCGCGTACCTGAACACCTGACGGATGAAGAGGCGGCAACTTTGCCGTGTGCCGCGGTGACTGCGTGGAACGCGCTGATGGTGCAGGGTACACTACAGCCCGGCGCGACAGTATTGGTGCAAGGTACCGGGGGGGTCTCACTGTTCGCTTTACAGTTTGCCCACCTGGCAGGTGCGCGCGTGATTGTCACTTCGAGCAGCGACGAAAAACTGGAACGAGCACGACGTCTAGGTGCTGATGAGACCATCAATTACAAACGCACACCGGATTGGGATAACGAGGTACTCAAACTGACCGATGGCAAAGGCGTCGATTACGTTGTGGAAGTCGGTGGGGCAGGTACTTTGTTGCGTTCACTTAATGCGGTGCGGGCCGGGGGTCAAATCAGCCTGATAGGAATTTTATCCGGCATTAGCACCGAACTCTTTATACCTACGATGCTGATGAAACAAATTCGGGTGCAAGGCATTTATGTGGGAAGCCGTTTAGCATTTGAGCGGATGAACAGTGCAATTGATTTGCATAAGCTAAAACCTGTGGTCGATCGCGTATTCCCCTTTGAAGACGCGCTCGAATCCTTCAGGTATATGGAGAAGGGTGGTGGTCACATGGGTAAAATATGCGTTCGGTTTTGATCATGACACTACGCGCACCTAATCCGGTATTCCACCGAGTGGAATTCTTTTTTCTGGGAGTCGGTGTAAGTGTAAGTTCTTTCAGACCTCCGATTTGAGTATAGAGGTTTGATATGGATATGAAACTGAGTGGACGTAGCGCCTTGATCACCGGGGCAAGTTCCGGTATTGGTGCCGGGATAGCGAAAGTGCTGGCCAGTGAGGGAGTACGAGTCGCCATAACTGCGCGTCGTGCCGACCGGCTGGAACAGCTTGCGCTCGAAATCGCTGAGAGCGGAGGGGTGCCACCCGTTGTGGTGGTCGGCGACATCACCGATGCGAAAGACGTCACGCGCATTGTTAACGAATCAGTCGAATGTATTGGCCAGATAGATATTCTCGTCAATAGTGCCGGCGGCTGGCGGCCATTGCCCTTGGAGAATGCCAGCGCTGTCTGGGATGAGGCTTTCGTCCTGAACTTCACCGCTCCGAGGCTGCTGGCCGAGGCTGTGCTCCCAGCAATGCGCGCCCGGCACTGGGGCCGCATCATTAACATAAGT
>JANMKH010000310.1:0-4091 GCA_031371965.1 Sulfuriferula sp. | reverse complement strand
ACTAGGACGTCCAGTGGGCGTGGCAGTCGACCGAATGGGCGCGCTGCTTGTCGCCGATGACGTTGGCAACATCGTATGGCGGGTGACCCCCCAAACGGGGTCTGGAAGGTAGCCATGGATCGGCACAACAAGAGTCCACCCCAACCTCCTGGGTCAAGGGCGATGACCGCCAAGTTCATCCCCATTTATTTCGGCTGTATTGCTCACCTTAGACATTGTCGGCCCACTGGTGAAATTGCAAACCCCAGTCTATCATTGCGCCACTTACGCCACGTAAGTCAACCCGGAGAAGCAATGATGAAACTAGCCGTCAAATATACTCTCTCTGCTGCGTTAGGCGCAGCACTGCTATTTGCGTTACCTACCTACGCAACGACCACCGGTTGGGGCGGCAAGGTGCAGCCGCCCCAGTATAAAGGGGAGATTTTCCCGCCCTGGCAGCATGGCGCCAATGCGCCGGCGACCGTCAAGGGGCTGGAATTCACCGTGCCCGAGGTCAACGTCCTGGCGGATTTCCACGGCAATCTGAATAATCCCAAGCTGGTCATTTTCGTCGCCGGCAACTACTATTTCGCGATGGCGCCACTGGTGGCTGCGTTCGAGCAGGAACACCCGCAATACAAGGGGCGCATCTATTTCGAAACGCTGCCCCCGGGCATTCTGCTCAAGCAGATGGCCGCTGGAGGCACGATTACCGTGGGCAACATGACCTGGACGGTCAAACCCGATGTGTATGCGGCCGGGCTGAAAAAGATCAAGGCCGCAATCGCCGATGGTATCCTGACCGCCCCGGCCGTACCCTATGTGACCAACGACCTGGCCATCATGATTCCGAAGGACAACCCGGCGCATATCACTGGTCTGTCTGATCTGGGCAAGCCTGGCGTGCGCTTATCCATGCCCAATCCGGAGTGGGAAGGTGTAGCCCGACAAATCAAGGCCTCGCTGGTCAAGGCGGGCGGCGCCACACTGGAAAAAAGTGTGTATGAGGACAAGGTCAAGGACGGCCAGACCATCCTGACCCATATCCACCACCGTCAGACGCCGCTGTTCTTGATGCAAGGACTGGCCGATGCCGGCGTGACCTGGAAATCCGAAGCAATTTTCCAGGAGCAGGTTGGCCACCCGATCAGCAATATAGCGATTCCGGCTGACCAGAACACGACTGCGATTTACGCTTCAGCATTAGTCAAGGGCGCAGCGCATCCCAAGGCCGGCAAGGAATGGGTAGCGTTCCTGCATTCGCCCACGGCACTGGCTATTTTCGAGCGTTACGGCTTCAAGGCTTACAGCGCGGCAAAGTAAGTAAGCGCAGCAGTCGTTGCAAAACCAGACACAACATGTCCGGCCGGCATTGAACAAGGGCTCACATTTTGTGTTCTGGCAGTTTGTAGGTTGAAACTGCCGGGCCACGGTCTCGGATTCTGGGCCTCTACCTTCATTGTTTTTCCCGTGCTTAACTGTTTTTTTCAGGCTTATTCCGCTCCACATCGGTTTTAGCATCTCCCTTATCGTGGGGTCGCTCCGCCGACACATCCTGTTCATCCAGCGCGTCCAGAACCAGATGGGGGTCGGTCGATTCCTGGAATGCTTCCGCTGCAGAATCATAGCGGTCTTTAACCATAGGCAGATCGCGCCTCAGCTCTTCCAGCAGGTCGATGATTTTGGTGCTTTTCTGCTCGGTCAGCAGGTTGATTTGCAGGTCCAGATGCGCGCGTTGCTCTTCAATCTTCGCCATGCGATTCTGCTTGATCGCAACCACTGTTGTGGTCAGCAATGCACCCAAACTGACTGTGCCTTGCAGCCAAAGAAATGGCGGTTCGTCAAATTCTGCCCACCCGAACTGGCGCGCAAATACATTGGCCAAAATCCATGCTGCGACAAACAGCAGAATCGAACCAAAATAGAGCGGCTGCCCGACAAAATGGCTAATGTTCTCCAGAAACCGTTGCGATGGACTGATCTTCTGTTTTTCGCGCGCGTAGAACTCAGAAATAGCGCCGATGTTCTCGTTGATTTGGTCCAGTCCAGCTTCGGATAATTTGTCATGGCTATGTTGGGAAGCCATTGGCGGTTCGGAAGATTTGGAATTCATCTGTTTGTTGACTCCTTTCAGTATTGCCATAGCCCGATTAAGGGCGGACAGCCATCCATGGATCGGATGAGAAAATCCTGCCACAGCGGCGGATTTGCCACGCCATCATTCATGCGTTTCAGTCCCGGATTCATTAAGGCCCAATGTGCCCTGCGCCGCAAGCGCTCCGGCAGGGGTGGGCTTTCCCTTGAGCATCCATTCGAAGGCGACTCCGATCAGCGCGCCCAGGATCGGCCCGGCCACATAGATCCAGGTGGTGTCGAAGTCGCCACGCACCAGATCCGGCGCCAGAGAGCGCACCGGGTTCATCGAGGCTCCGCTGATCGGCGCCGCCCAAAGCCCGGCCAGGGCAATGTAGCCGCCCACCGCGATGGCGCCGTTGGTGCCGATGTTGCGTGCCCCAGAGGCTGTGCCCAGTATCGTGTTCACCAGTCCGGCACTCAGCACCACTTCCATTGCCAATGCCTGCAAACTGCTTATTCCATTACCGGGAAGTGTTGCACCCAACGCACCGATCGTACCAAACATGGCGCGCAGGAACAGCGCCGCCGCGACACCCCCCACCAACTGTGCCAAAATATAGCCCGGCACCCGCCGCCACGGGAAGTTGCGCCGCACTGCAAACGCCAGGGTGACAGCCGGATTCAGATGGGCGCCACTTACCGTGCCCATAAAATAGATGATCGCCATCACCATGAGCCCGGGTGCAACTACCTGCATGCCCAGGGAGACCGCTCCATGACTCTGGGCAGCGACAACCCCGCCACCGGCGGCCACCATGACCAGCAGAAACGTGCCCCAAACCTCGGCAAACAGACGCCGCCACTCGAGCGCAGGGTCGAGGAAGTCGGGCGCGGATGCGCGCCCAACCATGCGCTGTTTCTGCGCTGTATCGAGCCGTTTTTTGCGAAATGCTGTCATGCACACCTCCGCTCGTTTCAGTTACATGGATGGGACTGGATTTATCCTGGAAAAAGTTGAAACCACAGAGTGTGGTGCAGGGTATTGAGGAGCATCGTTTTTTCTCCTGACGGGGGAGCCTGGAAAAGCCACCAATATTGTGTTCTCTCTGCGTTCTCTGTGGCTAGCCGATTTCAGGTTTATCCGGGTAACAGGGGATTGGTTTCAAGCCTTGTCACGCATCAAGCACAGCGTCACTTCCTCGCGATCATGATATAGCTGCTTGATCTGCAAGGTATAGTTGATGTCTTCCCGCTCCAGCCGTTTGGCGATGATTTCTTCGCAGCGGCGCACTTCTTCCAGGCGTTTTTTCATCGGCAGTTTAAGGTTGAAAATGGCGTGGCGGGCATGGCCGCGCGCGATCCATTCCGCCACCAACTGGGCGACACGCGACGGGCTTTCCACCATGTCGCACACCAGCCAGTTCACTGGATGATGCGGCCGGTAGGTGAAGCCGTCGCCGCGCACATGCTCGACCATTTCGGTGGCCATCGCCGCTGCAGCCATCGGCCCGTTGTCTACGGCGGTGACGCGTATGCCTTTTTGCGCCAGCACCCACGCCCAGCCGCCGGGCGAGGCACCCAGGTCGACCGCACGCATCCCGGCCTTGAGTTCATGCGCGTTGCTGTCGTCGAGAAACACCATCAGCGCTTCCGCCAGCTTGCCGGCGGAACGGCTCGGTGCGTCGCGCCCGACGCGCACGCGCGGGATACCCATGAACCACGGCGCGGAATTGCCTGGATCGGAGATGCCTACATATGCTGCATCGTCGGCCACAAAACACACATGCAGGCGCGGCGCGCTCCCGCCGGGAACAAACTGGCGGGTTTTTTCCAGCGCTGCGGTGAGCGGGCGGGTAAAACGCCCGCAAAAACCCAGGCGTGTTTTGGCCGCATCGGTGTCAGGGGTTTCCACCCATACTTCGGAGTAGTGCGGCGCGAGCTGGGTCACGACCGCCTTGACTGCGGTGAGTCGGTCGCCCTCGGGCATGCCCTGGATCAGCGGCGCGACTTGCATCCACTGGCGCGCAAAAATG
>JANMKH010000300.1:0-2816 GCA_031371965.1 Sulfuriferula sp. | reverse complement strand
GACAGACGCAGGATATCGGCGGGCTTGAGGTAGGTGGGCGTGCCGCCGCCCCAGTGGATCTGGCGTACCACGCGTCCGTCCCCGGCTAGCTCGGCGCTGCGTTCGATTTCATCGAACAGCACGTCCAGATAGGCGGTCGCTTTGGTGTAATCCTGGGTCGCCACCATGTTGCAGCCGCAGTAGTAGCACAGGCTGTCGCAGAACGGGATATGCACGTAAAGCGAGAGATCGCGTCCGCTGGCCTGGGAGCGAGTCAACTCGGCGCGCCAGTCGGCCTCGCTGAAGGCCGTGCTGAAATAGGGCGCGGTAGGGTAGGAGGTATAGCGCGGGCCGGGCTTGCTGTACTTTTCCAGAAGTGCGAAGGATGCCTGCATGGTCAACTCTGATTTCCGCTGAAAGATTCAATTTATGAACGATGCTTGAAGTAGCATTGTAGTTGTTTATCCATGCGCATTCGATTTATACAAAGCCCAAATTTTTGGCAAAATTCGAACTTGTTGAACAGCATTGGGTCTGCTAGGGTGCAATTCCCTTCAATAAATTTGTATTTGATCCGAACCCGGCACCCCTTTATAGTTAGCCCATGCAATCCAATAGCAAGCTAAAACCCACCAGGTTACGCCTGCGCAGCGTACTGAATTTTTTTCTGGCTGTGTTACTCAGCCTGCAGCTTGTCGCGCTGACTCAACATCATCATGACCTGAGCACCCAGCAGGATGACTGCCCTGCATGTAATCTTGCTACCCATTTCTCGGGTGGTACACCCACGATTGCGGCTGTGCTGCCGATGGTGGCGCTTATCCTTGCCTACTGGATTGCGGCGCATCCGGTTCGAGTTGTTTATCCTGTCCTGCGCCGCCACGTCCGTCCCCCTTCTCACGCCCCTCCGTTAGCCTGATCCACTGTTTTTTATGTAACGCGCGCGCCTGGCAGCGTGCGCGTGTGGCATTTTGCTTACTGGAGTCTGGCTTATGAATATTCGTTTATCCCGCATGGGCGCGGCGTTTGCGCTCGCATTTGCGGTCATCGCACCGGCGCGCGCGGCTGCCATTCAACCCGGACAGATCGAAGGCCGGGTCAACGACACGCTGGGGCATGCCGTCGCCGCAGCCTCGGTCAAGCTGCAATCGCCCGACGGCAAAACTCAGGGTGTCACGCAAAGCGATGCGCAAGGCCATTTCAGTTTCTCCCGGCTGGCGCCCGGCATTTATGCGGTGGTGGTGGACAAGGCCAATTTCCAGACCGGCACCGACATCGTCACGCTGAGCGCCGATGCGGGCAAAGCCAGCACCATTACCCTGGCCAGCACGCAGGCGCTGGAAGTCAAGGTGACGGCACGCAAACGGGAGCGCGCGCGCAACGGCATCGCGGTGGATACCGGCAGCAGTAATTACCGCATCAGCGCCAAGGACGTGGCCGCGTTGCCGCAAGGCGCCAGCACGCCGCTCAACCAGGTGCTGTTGCAGGCGCCCGGCGTGGCGCAGGATTCCTACGGCCAGCTGCATATACGCGGCGACCACGGCAACGTGCAGTACCGCATCAACGACATCATCGTGCCGGAGGCCATCACCGGCTTTGGCCAGTCGCTGGATACGCGTTTTGCCGAGAGCATCAATCTGCTCACCGGTGCGCTGCCGGCGCAATATGGCGACCGCACTGCGGGCGTGGTGGACATCCATACCAAAAGCGGCGAGTTCGATAACGGCGGACGCATTGGCGTGACCGTGGGTAGCCACAACACGCGCGAGCTGTCGGGCGAAGTGAGCGGGCACAATGGCAAGTTGAATTACTATCTCAATGCCTCCACCCTCAAAAACGATCTCGGCATTGAAAACCCCACCGCCTCGACCCGCGCCATCCATGACACCACGCACCAGAACAAGGGCTTCGGCTACTTTTCCTACCTGCTCAGTGATAGTGCAAAACTGAGCCTGATTCTGGGCAGTTCCGACAACAAGTTCCAGATTCCCAACGTGCCCGGCCAGACGCCGAATTACACGCTGAACGGCGTCACCAGTTACCCGTCCGCCAACCTCGACGAGCGCCAGCGCGAAACCACGCGCTACGGCATTCTTGCGCTGCAAGGCACGCTGGGCGATAAATTCGATTACCAGCTTGCGGCGTTCAGCCGTTATTCCAGGGTATTGTTCGAGCCGGACACCACCGGCGATCTCCTCTATACAGGGGTTGCCTCGCGCGTGCTGCGCACCAGCCAGGCTAACGGTCTGCAAGCCGACGGCAGCTATCATCTGAACCCCCGGCACACCCTGCGCAGCGGGGTATTCATCAGCCAGGAGCACCTCGATAACAACAATGACGTGCTCACCTTCCCGGCCGACAGTGCCGGCAACCAGACCAGCACCACGCCGTTCGGCTTTACCGACACCAACAGCAAAACCGCCAATCTGTACGGCGTTTACGCGCAGGATGAATGGAAGGCTACCAACAAGCTCACCATCAACTACGGCGCGCGTTTTGACCAGGTGGACGCCTACGTCACCGGTCATCAGTTGAGTCCGCGCCTCGGCGCGGTGTATCAGATCGACCCGCAGACCACCTTGCATGCGGGTTATGCGCGCTACTTCACGCCACCGCCCAACGAGCTGATCAGCGGCCAGACCGTGGCGAGTTTCCAGGGCACCACCAACGCGCCGCCGGGCACGCAGAACGATCCGGTCAAGCCCGAATCTTCCGACTACTTCGACATCGGCATCAGCCACCAGCTCACCCCGCACCTCACCCTGGGGCTGGACAGCTATTACAAAACGGTGAAAAACATGCTGGACGAAGGCCAGTTCGGCTCAGCGTTGCTGTAT
>JANMKH010000270.1:0-11039 GCA_031371965.1 Sulfuriferula sp. | reverse complement strand
CTTTCACCCGCCAGCTTGCCGTAGACAAATGCACCCAGCATGTAGTTATGCGGCACGCAGGCCAGATCTCCGGCTGCATACAGGCCCGGCACGGTGGTTTCAGCGTGCTCGTTGACCCACACGCCGGAACCGCTATGGCCGCTGCACAAGCCAATCTCGGAGATATGCATTTCCACCATGCCGGTGCGGTAGTCGAGACCGCGCCCTTCATGAAAGCGCCCGCGACTCGGCCTTTCATTGGTATGAAGAATCTCTTCGATAGTGGAAATGGTTTCTTCTGCCAGATGATCCATTTTCAGGAATACCGGGCCATTGCCGCCTTCGAGTTCCTTGTAGAACTCCATCATCATCTGGCCGCTCCAGTAATCGCACTCTATGAAGCGATCGCCGTTTGCGTTCGCGGTATAGCCACCGAATGGTCCGGTGACATACGCACAGGAAGGTCCGTTGTAATCCTTGATCAAAGGATTGATCTGAAAGCACTCGATACCGGAAAGCTCGGCGCCCGCGTGATAAGCCAGGCTGTAGCCATCGCCCGCATTAGTGGGGTTTTCATAAGTACCGAACAGATAACCGGATGAGGGCATGCCCAGACGCCCGGCCGCGCCAGTGGCCAGAATGACGGTCTTCGAACGGATCACATAGAAATCGGCGGTACGGCTGTCGACTGCCATCGCGCCGGCAATCGCCCCATTCTCATCCAGCAGCAGGCGGGTTGCCATCAACCGGTTGGTGATTTCCACGCGCCGCTTTTTCAACTGCCGGTACAGCACTTTCTTCATGTTGTGCCCTTCCGGCATGGGCAAAACATAAGTACCAATGTGATGGACTTTCTTGACCGCATAATCGCCGGTCTCGTCCTTTTCAAATTTCACCCCCCAGCTATCCAGTTCCTGAATCATGTCAAAGCTGCTGGTGGCGTATTTCATTACCGTCTTCTGGTTGACGATACCGTCATTAGCGACGGTGATTTCCTTCACATACTGCTCGGGCGTGGCATGTCCGGGGATGACCGCATTATTAAGCCCATCCATCCCCATGGAGATGGCGCCACTGCGTTTGACGTTGGCTTTTTCCATCACCAGTACGCGTAATGCAGGGTTCTTTTCCTTGGCTTTGGCCGCAGCCATCGGACCAGCCGTACCGCCGCCAATCACCAGTACATCCACTTCCATTTCGATGGTATTCATTGAATGCTTCTCCTTGTTCTAAATGAGTCGACGTTAAATGCGGCCGCGTTCGACGCGAAGCCGGTATTGGAAGGCATCGCCGCGGTAGTAGAGATATTCGAAATCAAGCGGCTGGTTGTCAGTGGTAAATGTCAGACGCTCGATGCGCAAAACCGGTGATCCTTCTTGCAAATGGATCAGCCTGCCCAATGATTCGTCCGCCAGCATGGCCTCTATCTGCAGTTCTGCCTGGCCCAGTGAATAACCGTAGTCATTTTCCAGAATCAGAAAGATGTCGCGGTGCGCGAGGTCTTCCTTGATCAGGCGTTCGCCTATCGTCCTCGGCAGATAGGTCACGTCCAGCGAAATGGGGGCGCGGTTCAGGTAACGCACACGGCGGATCTCGGACACCATTTCGTTCTCGCCCAGGCCCAGTTTCAGCGCTACAGTTTTGTCGGCAGGAACGATCTTGAAACTGATTACCTGTGAGAAGGTTTCATAACCCATACTGGCCATTGCTTCACCAAACCCTTGCAGCTTTCCGAGATTCTGGAATGCCTTGGGTTGCGATACATAGGTGCCCTTGCCGTGTATTTTGAAAATCAGACCTTCTTTCTGCAGGTCGCCCAAGGCCTGTCGCACAGTAATTCGGCTTACTTCAAAAGAGCGCGTCAATTCGCTTTCCGACGGCATCTGTTCGTGCGCCTTATAAGTCCCATCGAGGATGCGGTTCCTGAGGATCTCTTTGATCTGCGTATACAGCGGTACAGGCGACAGGGACAGTACGGTTTCTTTTTTCGGGTCCATTAATCAACCACCTCCAATTCATATGCTTACTTGTCATGACAAGATGAGATAAAGCAAGCAACATGCCAGCATATTTAAGCCTATGCAATACATATCATCCTATTGATATGTATGATTTTATATTGCGTTTTAACCTAAAGCAGAGGGGATTTATTTGGCACTGGAATCGTGCACATCGGCATAGAACGCACTGAATATGCGCCGACGAAAACTGTAGCCACTATCGAAACAGGACAAATATTCGGCCTGGCCGAATCTGCAACCAGCAATATATGCCGAAGAAAATTCGATATGGAACCTTGCTGCTCAGGCTGGTGAATACGCAAGGTTCAGTGAATCCATTACCAGGAGCAAAATAGGGCGAAACGGGCTACCCGGCAGACGTCAGGTATAGGAAAAAATCTTATCTCAGGAGTTCAACCCGGTCTTCGGAGCATATACATCACACACAGTCCTCACATCACCGGGAAGTGCTCAGGCACACAGATTGCCGAGCTGTTGGCACAAAAGCTATCTCCCGGCAAACAGCGCCAGTGGCGTTATGTTCTCTATCAGCATAGTGGTAGCAGCCTGTGCGGTTAGCGGTTCGCTTAGCAGGAAACCTTGTATTTCGTCACACTCCATCTTGCGCAGGAAGGCAAGCTGGTTTTCCGTCTCCACACCTTCGGCTATCAGGTTCAGATGCAAACCCTTGGCCATGGCAATAATCGCGGTAACAATCGAAGTATCGCCATCGCGCTCAATATCCGCGATAAAGGATTGATCAATTTTGATGGTATGGATGGGGAATTTCTTCAGATAATTGAGCGAGGAGTAGCCGGTACCGAAATCATCAATAGCAATTTTGATTCCGCTCGCACTCAGCTGTTTGAGCTTTTCTACGGTGCGCTCAACGTCTTTCATGATCAGGTTTTCGGTAATTTCCACTTCCAGCACGCCTTGATCCAGGTCATGTTGGTGTAGTGCATCCAGAATATTCTGAACGAATTCAGGCTGCTCCATCTGCCTAGGCGAAATATTAATGGCCAGCCGCACTGGCGGCAGCTCCTGAGTTTTCCAAATTTTAAGCTGCTGACATGCGGTATTCAGCATCCATTTGCCAATTGCAGTAATCATGCCGGTTTCTTCTGCAAGCGGAATGAATTCTGCCGGCGAGACCAAGCCACGCACCGGATGTTGCCAGCGTATCAAACACTCGAACCCGACGATGTATCCGCGCTTAAGGTCAACCTGCGGCTGATAGTACGCAACCAACTGGTTGCGTTCCAGGGCATGGCGCAAGTCGTTCTCCAATGACAGACGGTTGGAGAGCGGCACATTCATGCCCATATGGAATAACTGACAATTGTCGCGGCCACAGGTTTTAGCATGATAAAGCGCTATGTCAGCATGCTTGATGAGGCTATCGCCCGTTTCGCCGTCGGCGGGATAAAGCGATACGCCGATGCTTACTGTTGCGAACAATTCCCGATGATCGATATGGAATGGCTTGCTCAACGCAACAGTCACCTTTTCCGCAATGTTTCCTACCACTTCGATACCACTGATTTGTGGCAACAACAAACAGAATTCATCCCCGCCCATGCGCGCGAGCGTATCGCCTTCTCGCAAACATCCGTGCAAGCGCGCGGTCACCGCAAGTAGCAATTCGTCGCCAACAACATGGCCCAGCGTATCATTGACCACCTTGAAATGATCCATGTCCAGACACATCACCGCGAACATCTCGCTATTGCGGCGCGCCTGGGCAATGGCAAGATTGAGGCGATCCTTGAATAGGACACGATTAGGCAAGCCAGTCAGCAGATCGTGGTACGCCTGATAATGAATAGTTTCTTCGGCTTTTTTACGCTCGCTGATATCCTTCGCCACGCCGTAGGTGCCCAGGTAGCGCGATGCAAACTTGTTGTCAGGCTGCTCGTACATGCCAATCGCGTTGAGTTCGACCACCAGAATCCGGCCTTCAGACCCATTGGAGCGTGAACAGTCCTTACATTTCAGACGCAACTCAACGTAGCGTGAGGCGCGTTTTCCGGTACGTCTCTCATTGAATACATACTGGGCATGGGTAAAATCGTCGTCGAAAATCACGGCAGTGTAATGCTGACCGAGCAACTCGTCGTGCTTGTAACCCAGCAGAGATTCGACACGGTCATTAACGAAGGTAAAACGACCTTCGCAATCCAGAGTATAGATAAAATCCGGTGAGCTATTGACCAGAAACCGATGCCATTTTTCCGACTGTTCCATCTGCTGTAGCACGGAGCGGTTTTCCAGTTCCAGCCGGCGGCGCTGGATGACATTGCCCACGCGCTTGAGCATTTCATCGGGCTGATATGGCTTGCGTAAGAAGTCCTGGGCTCCTCCACGCAGCGCGTCGATCACCGAATCTACCGAGTCATCGCCACTCACCACAATCACCGGCGTATCCAGCCCACGCCTGGCGATAAAATCCAATACTTCGGTGCCATGAATATCAGGCATGAACAGATCCAGCAGAATCGCGTCAAAGTGCTGCCGTGCAATCTGCACCAGTGCATCGCGACCATTACGCGCCGCACTGGCTTCATAGCCATTTTGCAGCAAAATATCGCGCAGACTATCGCGCAACAGCGGCTCATCGTCCACCACAAGGATGCGCGGCACACTGAATACCTCGTGCACCTGACCATCAATAATGCGCTTCTTTAATTCTGCTAGCATGAGTATCCTCGCTAAAGACTAGTGGCGCTTGCCGTTGGCAGGAAGACGCACAATAAATGCGGTTCCGACGGGTTGTGCCTCACACTCGATTACACCGCCAAGGCCTTTCACCAAACCGTGAACGATGGATAATCCAAGACCCGCGTGATCGCCATCCTTGGTAGTAGTCAGCGGACGGAATAATTGGCTACGGATTGCATCCGGGATACCGGAGCCGTTGTCCTCAATACGCAGCTCAACCCAAACGTCCGGGCCTAGTTGCAATCGGCTTGAGGCAATGTGTAGCTTGCCGCCATCGGGCATTGCCTCAGCCGCATTTTTAATCAAATTGTGCAGCACCTGCTTGATTTGACCGGCATCACTAAGCAACTCCGGGAGATCGGCCGCAAGCAGGGTTTCCACCTGTACCCGCCCCGGGGTAAGCAGTGTAGGTTTGAGCAACCCCACGACTTCGAGCACCAACCGGTTAATATCCACCACTGCGGCCACTGCCTTGTTGCCGTTTGCTTGCCCCCCCAGCAATCCTTTAAGCAGGCTACTGACGCGATCAATTTCGTCAGTAATGATTTTCAGGTCGCCATGTGCCGGATCTTCCTGTGGGAGCTTGGCACCCAAAATACGTAGATAATTTTTGACAATATTGAGCGGATTATTGACCTCATGCATTATTTTACGTGCTTGCTCGTTACGCGGTACCGATGCGGCCTTGACAACTTGTTTTTGCCGTAGTGCGCGCGCGGCCTGCCGTATAAAGCGCGTCAGTAAAGGCAAGCGTTCGTCCAGCAATGCAACGTCTGCCTGATCTACTCCGCATACCACTAATCCCATTGGCACTCCCGAATCCAGAAGCGGCAAACACAACATGCCGCTTTTCCCGGTCAAGCCAATTACTTGCTCATCCAGCACCGTCAATGCTGTGGCATCCGGGTGCAGACTATGTGCAGGCTGGCCCTGGCGTAGAGTCAGTGCCAGCATGCTGTATGGATCATCGGGCGGAATAAGTATTTGACTGGCCAAGCCTTCGGCACCCTCGCCCACACCTCGCAACATGCCATCCCGTCCTTGCGGCAGAAACAGCATCACATCCTTCAATCCAAATGCCGCCTGCAGACTGTGGTTAAGCGCACCACGCCAAGCCGCATTATCAACTGCAGCAAACATACCGTTTTTCAATGTATCGAACATCACCATATCACGTACGCGCTCTGCCAGTTTCTCGCGTACTCGCTGGTCAGCCACTTCCTGAGCCGACGGACTTACTCGACCGGGATCAGCCCGGTGGCGTCGACGCTCACCCTCTTCTTCGCGGGTGGAAGTATCCGCCAATTCCGTCATCGGCTCGGGATTCAGCCCAAGGCTATGCTCCGTCTCACGCAAACGCTCATGGGCAAGCTGGGCAACCGCCTGCGCATCTGCGGGCGACAGGTTCAACAAGCTCAACATTTGCGCATCATGCGGTTTATCCTCATCCAGTTCGGTGAGATGCTGAGCTACGCTCACAATCCGCAACAACGGGTGCGCGTTGGTGAGTCGAACTGCCGACTCATGGTGATAACGTATCGCATCCGCAAGGAAAGAACGCATGTCCCAGCTGCGTGCAATGGCGCCTCCCACCTCTGCATGGTTAACTCCCAATAGGCGGGACTCACGTGCCATGAGCACCCCCTCATCGTGCGAGTTGGCCTGTGCATTGATATAGTCGGCGGGATAGCATGTCCATAATGCATTTCGCCCAATATCGTGCAACAGACCTGCCAGATAAGCTTCCTCGCTATCCGCATAAGCTGTTTTTACCGCCAGTGCCTGCGCCATCTGCGCAGTAATCACGGCATGCCGCCATAACTGTCTGATTTCATACCAATCTGCTGCCGACTTGACGGTAGCGCCGATCAACGCCGAATTCAAGGCAATTCCCCGCACTTCTTCAACGCCCAGCGTCTGCAACGCAGATAGCAGTAAACCCTGCCGCGTCGACACCAGGGAAATACGCGAGCTGGCGGAGGCAATCACTTTCGCGCTCAATACAGCATCGTGCCGCAACAGTGCGGCAAGATCCCCTATAGTCACATCCTCCTGATCGCAAACAGCCAGTAGCTTTAGCAATAGATGCGGGAGCGATGGGAGCGCAGTTATGTCTATTTTTTCGAGCATTTTATGCAGACCAGCTCCCATGTGGTTCTTTATAATTTGAAATCATCATTTGTGTCAATGAAAATCAGGACTTTCTGAATACCCTGCCCGATAGTTAAAATAAATCTAAAGTTATTGCGTCAAGTGCCGCTTTTTTTGATACATTCCATCCCACGCGCTCCACTCCAATACATCATGAATGCCAAGCTATTTACTCTTCTGGTCGCCTCGCTCACTACTATATCGGTCGCGCATGCCGATCCCCGTAGCCCTCATACTCATCACTCCAGCAGCGCGGAAAACAATATCGAGGCAGTATCCAGCCTGCCGCTGAATGAACCACAACTCAATTCCCTATCCGTTTTGGTACTGAATCAGGATAGTGGACAAGCGTTGTATCAAAAAAATATTGATGTCCAGACCCCAATTGCCTCGATTACCAAGTTAATGACCGCCATGGTAGTACTGGACGCGCATCAACCCATGGATGAAGCCATCACCATCAGCCCGCTCGATGTGGACTATTTACGTCACAGCAGCTCCCGTCTGGCTGTCGGCACCACACTCAGTCGCGGAGAGCTTCTCCATCTCGCTCTGATTGCTTCTGAAAACCGCGCAGCCTATGCACTGGCGCGAAATTATCCCGGCGGACTCCGGCTTTTTATCAATGCCATGAACAACAAAGCACGCGCGCTCAACATGCAACACACTACATTTGAAGATCCTACGGGCTTATCCAGCAATAACCGTTCCACAGCTGAGGATTTGGCAAAAATGGTGGAAGCCGCCACCCGTTACCCGCAAATACGCGACATCACGACCACAGGCAGCTATGAAATCACTCGACCAGCGGTAGTACGCGTAGGCCACCGACACAAAAAAGAGTGGCGACATATCGTAAGACGTGTCGAATTTCATAACACCAACCGCTTGGTGCGCAATGAAAACTGGAGTATCGGCCTGTCCAAGACTGGCTTTATCAATGAAGCTGGGCATTGCCTGGTGATGCAGGCAAAAATCGCCCGAAAAGAAGTTATTATTGTTTTGCTGGATGGCGGGAAATATGCGCGGGTTGCCGACGCAGAACGCATTAAAACCTGGCTGGAGCATCAAGCACCCACTACGGTTGCCCTCAAACTCGATGGCAGGCTCCAGCGGCACTCATCTAGGGCTTACGCGAAAAACTGAGAATTTTTGCTGGAGGGGAATCGGTTACCCGACGTTCGGATAACAGTACCAAAGCCTTGTAAAATTCCGCGATCAGCCGCTGCATAGTGAGTGCGGCGCGTTCATCGTAGTACACCAGGTCGAACGGCACGGGGTCTTCCAATGCAGTCCGGCTACCGGGATGAAAAGATTGCCAGGCCAGCTCAATCAAACCGGGGCGTTCCCGATCCACAAAAATGAATTCTGCCGCATCGAGCACGGCCATATATTGCATGGTACGAATCGGCACAAAAACACACCCGGTCTGACTTTGCACCAGCAGCGTATGCGCGAGATTATAAATGGCCGGGGGCAGGGTTCGCGTGGTACGCAACACTTCACTGTCAGGCCGATAAAAAGTTTCCTGCAAAGCTCGCCCCTAAGCGTTACCGTGGTTGGCCTACATCGAACGCCATCAGTTCATCGGATTTGTTCCGGATTATGTCTGCTGTCTATTTCCGTCGAGAGCCTGGATACTGTCTAGCCGAGGTAGCCCATGGCCTTGGAGATTTCGTCAGCGATTCCTTTTACCCTTCCA
This sequence comes from Sulfuriferula sp., assembly GCA_031371965.1. Taxonomy (GTDB): domain Bacteria; phylum Pseudomonadota; class Gammaproteobacteria; order Burkholderiales; family Sulfuriferulaceae; genus Sulfuriferula. Next base: position 2,486 of record JANMKH010000270.1, on the reverse strand, counting down.
GACCATTTGTAGTTGATTCGATCTGCGGGAGCAGAAATAGATAACCCGGCTACCAACTTTCCTGAAGAGTCACAAATTCCGGCACCGATACAGCAAACTCCTTTTTCCGCCTCTTCTTTATCAATAGCAAATCCGGCACGCCTGGCCTTTTCAACTTCCTCCCGAAGTCTATCTAGCGTGGTAATCGTATCCTTGGTAAATGCCGGCATGCCACTACGCAGCGCATATTCCTCACAGCTTTGCTGACCATCCTGGGCAAGAAATATTTTACCGACCGCAGTAATATGCAACGGCGCGCGTGTCCCGACCACCTGCACGACACGCATCATTGACTTGGCCGCAGTCACACGTTCGACATAGACAATTTCGTCGCCTTGGCGTAACGTCAGATTCACCGTTTCGTCCAGTTCGTCACGCAGTTTTTGCATGAAAGGCAACGCCACCTGACGCACATTGATGCGTGCTTTGACCAGATTTCCCAGCTCAAGCAACTTGATGCCGAGTTGGTAGCTACCTGGTTCGACCCGCTCTACCAGGCCTTTTTCCACCATTACACCCAAGATACGATGCGCGCTTGAAGGATGCAGGCTGGTCTGTGCTGCCAAGTGTTTCAGGCCCAGGGGTTCGGCATGGTCAGCCAATACGTTTAATAATTTCATCATGCGGTCAATGACTTGAATCGATGATTTGGATTCATCTTTACTCAATTGCCTTCCCCTCCTAATCTTAATTATTGTCGCAGCGCTGTTGCAGCATATGAAACATAGGATCATTATGCAAAAAATTTTCTCGGCAGCATAGCAGTGCCCGTCTGCTTATGCCGTGATAGAGTGGCCTAACAGGTATTTGACTGCTATTGATCCAGGAGATGAAGTAATGCGAGTGGGTTTATTTGTAACCTGCCTGGTTGATGCGATGCGCCCTCGCATCGGTTTTGCCAGCCTCAGATTGCTGGAAGCTGCTGGGTGCCAAGTCGTTGTGCCAGAAAATCAAACCTGTTGCGGCCAGCCCGGCTACAACTCCGGCGACCGGGAAACCGCCAAAACGCTGGCGCTAAAATTGCTCGACGAATTCGAAACGTGCGACTATATTGTGGCGCCTTCCGGCTCCTGCGCGGGCATGGTCCGGGTGCATTACCCCGACCTGTTTCGCGATGACCCGATCATCCTGAGCAGAATTGCTCTGCTCAGCCAGCGCACCTACGAACTGGCAGATTTTCTGGTGAATGTGGTCAAGTTCGATGCAGTCCCCGGACACTTTGAAGGCACACTTACCTATCACGATTCATGTTCCGGCCTGCGGGAATTGGGCATACGGGACCAGCCTCGCGCCTTGTTGGCAACAATGCCCGGCGTAACCGTAAAGGAAATGGTAGAAGCCACCACTTGCTGCGGGTTTGGCGGAGCATTTGCAGTTAAATTCGGAGAATTATCCACACGCATGGCGGACAACAAATGTCGCCACATCGAGGCTACCGGCGTTGACACCATAGTCGCGGGCGATCTCGGTTGCCTGCTCAACATAGAGGGACGCCTGCGCCGTCGTGGCAACCACACGACTCAGGTGCTACATATCGCGGAAGTTCTGGCGGGTAATGAGGAGGACGATTGATGCAAGTGTCTTCTATCCATTTCAAACGATCGGTCACAGAAAAACTCAACGACGAAAAATTGCAGAATGCCCTGTCGCGCCTGCAAACCCGCTTTGTTGAGGGACGTGCGGCGGTCATCGGCGAAATTGCCGATTTCGAGGAGACCCGCACCGCAGCGGCAGCAATCCGCGACCGCGTACTGAAGAATCTGGATCACTGGCTGCTCCATTTCGAACAACAGGCCATTGCCCGCGGCGCCCTCGTTCACTGGGCTGAAAGCGGCGCAGACGTCAATCGCATCGTTACCGAAATTGCCGCCCTGCATAACGTTCGCAGGGTCGCCAAATCCAAATCGATGGTGAGTGAAGAGTGCGGCTTGAATGAAGCATTGGAACGCGCGGGCGTCGAGGTGGTTGAGACCGACCTGGGTGAATATATTCTTCAACTCGCCCACGAAGCGCCCTCCCATATCGTTGCGCCTGTGGTGCACAAAAATAAGGAGGATATCGCCGACCTGTTCGCGGAGAAGCACCAACGACCGCGCAAAACCGGCATTCCCGAGTTATGCCGCGAAGCCCGGGAAATTTTGCGTCCTGCGTTTCTTGCGGCTGACATGGGCATCTCCGGGGCCAATTTTCTGATCGCCGAAACCGGGTCGGCGCTGATTGTTACCAATGAAGGCAATGGCCGCCTGGTAACAACACTGCCGCGGGTTCATGTCGCCATTACCGGCATCGAAAAGGTGGTGCCGACTCTGGAAGACGTAACCACCCTGCTGCGTCTGTTGCCGCGCTCCGCTACCGGCCAGTCCATCACCAACTATGTGTCGATGCTCACCGGTACAAAGGATGCTGCCGATCATGACGGGCCCGAACATTTTCACATTATCCTGGTC
>JANMKH010000248.1:0-2180 GCA_031371965.1 Sulfuriferula sp. | reverse complement strand
CGGGTTTCCGCGCTGTTCAATCCGCCGCCTGAAGCGGTGCCAGGAGTGCACTCATCGGCGGTGGTGCATCCCACCGTGCATATCGCAGATGACGCCTGTATTGGCGCCAACGCGGTGGTGGAACAGGGGACGAAAATCGGCGCCGGCAGCATTATCGGCGCCGGCAGCGTAGTCGGTGCGGATTGCGTTATCGGCAATGGCTGCCTGCTGTACGCCAATGTCAGCGTGTATCACGGATGCATGATAGGAGATCGCGTTATTTTGCATTCCGGCTGCGTGATCGGTTCCGATGGTTTCGGCTTGGCACCCGATGGCGGTCGCTGGTTGAAAATACCGCAGATCGGCCGGGTAATCATTGGCAATGATGTGGAAATCGGCGCCAATACCACGGTGGATCGGGGTGCGCTCGACGATACGGTGATCGAGGAGGGCGTCAAGCTCGACAATCAGATTCAGGTCGCGCATAACGTACGCATTGGTGCGCACACCGCGATTGCTGCCTGCACCGGGATTGCCGGCAGTGCCAAAATCGGTGCGCACTGCACCATCGGCGGAGCGGCAATGATTTTTGGGCATATCGAGATCGCCGATGGTGTGAATATTTCTACCAATACCCTGATTACCAAATCACTGACCCAAGCTGGCACCTATACTTCTGCGCTGCCCTTTTCGGAACACAGCGAATGGCTGAAAAATGCAGTGCAGATGCGTCACCTCGACAGCATGGCCAAACGTATCCGCGAGTTGGAAAAAAAGCTGGGCGAACTGGAGAAAAACCAACATGAGTAGCATGGACATCAACGAAATCATGGCGTATTTGCCTCACCGTTTCCCGTTTCTATTGGTGGACCGGGTGATTTCTCTGGAGCCGGGGAAAAGCATCGTGGCGCTCAAGAACGTGAGTATGAACGAGCCATTTTTCCCTGGACATTTCCCCAAGCATCCGGTCATGCCTGGCGTGTTGATCCTCGAGGCACTGGCCCAGGCGGCAGCCCTGCTGTCATTCAAGACGGTCGCTGATAAACCCAATGGTGACGCGGTGGTGTATTTTGCCGGTATCGACGCCGCGCGTTTCAAAAAACCGGTGATGCCCGGCGACCAGCTCATGTTGCATGCGGAAATCCTGCGTAATCTCAAGGGTATCTGGAAATATGCGACCTATGCTGAAGTGGACGGCCAGCGCGTGGCGGAAGCCGAGATGATGGCGACGCTGCGCTGAAACAGATGATTCACCCCAGCGCAATCATTCATCCCGGCGCGCAGCTTGGCGCCCATGTCAGTATCGGCCCTTACGCCGTGATCGGCGAACACGTGGTCATCGGCGACGGCACTACGGTGGGCGCGCATACGGTTATTAACGGGCATACCCTTATTGGCCGCGATAATCATATTTTCCAGTTCAACTCCCTGGGAGAAATTCCTCAGGACAAGAAATATGCGGGAGAGCCGACCCGGCTGGAAATTGGCGACCGCAATACCGTACGCGAATTCTGCACTTTCAATCTGGGCACTGCGCAGGACACGGGCGTGACGCGTGTCGGCAACGACAACTGGATCATGGCCTATGTCCATCTCGCCCATGACTGCCAGGTGGGCAATAATACTATTTTCGCCAATAACGCTTCCCTGGCCGGACATGTGACGGTGGGTGACTATGCCATCCTGGGCGGGTTTACCGGCGTGCACCAATTCTGCAAAATTGGCGCCCACGTCATGACGGGTATTTCCAGCGTGGTATTCAAGGATATTCCGCCTTACATCATGGCCGCGGGCCAGCCTGCCGCACCGCACGGCATCAATGTCGAAGGCTTGCGGCGGCGCGGCTTTTCGCCCGAGTCGCTGGCCGGGCTCAAGCGTGCCTACAAAACCTTGTATCGCGAGGGGCTGACTTTCAGCGAGGCACAACAACGCCTTGCAGAACAGGCGCAAGGTGTTGCGGAAGTCCAACTGCTGATGGATTTTCTCAGCCAGGCCGATCGCGGCATTATTCGCTGACATGGCGGCCGCAGCACGACCGCCCCGGATTGGTATCGTCGCGGGTGAAGCCTCCGGTGATCTGCTCGGCAGCCACCTGATCACCGCCCTGAAGGCGCGTCGCCCGGACATCGAATTTGTGGGTATCGCCGGACCAAAAATGATTGCGGCAGGCGCACGCAGCTTGTTCCCGATGGAAAAGCTCT
>JANMKH010000217.1:0-10923 GCA_031371965.1 Sulfuriferula sp. | reverse complement strand
ACCATCGTGTGGGACCGCGACACCGGCCGGCCGGTGGCCCCGGGCACGGCTGGCAGGACCTGCGCACGGTGTTCGACTGCATGACGGTGGCCGGCGAGCACGGCGTGCGCCAGGCCCCCAACCAGTCGGCCACCAAGCGGGCGTGGCTGCTGGCCAACTCGGGGAAAGGCTCGGGAAAATGGGTGCGTCGCGGCTGGCTGGCATGGCAGCTCATACGCAGAATGCGCATGAAGTGAACAATTGAACCGACCGATCGGTTGGTAAGTTTTCAGATTCAGGAACTCGGTGAAAAAAGAATCACAGCCTGACATCAAGTCTCATAAATTCTCTTATTCAGGGGTAATCATGAACGCTGTAAGAATATTGGCGATTGCACTCATTGTGGCTGGCGTCCTGGGTCTGGCATATGGCGGTTTCAGCTATACCAAGGAGACGCAAGAGGTCAAACTGGGCTCGTTTGAACTTTCAGTCAAGAACAAGGAAACGGTCGACATTCCAATCTGGGCGGGCGTGGGAGCGATAGCGGCCGGCGTGCTTCTGCTTATCGTACGCAAATAACGTCGTCACGGCAGCCTGACTCGATAACGGCTAATCATCCTGCATTCATGCAGAATGATTAGCCGTTCGCCTGCCTGGTCATCTAAACCCCAGGGGATACTTTGCGACTTCTCCAGGGTTCCAACAGCGTGGCCCCACTCAACGATTACGACCGCCCGTGCGATGCAGCGCAGGCGCACGGGCGGCAGGTTTTGCGCCACCGCCTCCGGCAGGCCGAGCTGCTGGCTGACCGCCGGATCGAGCCGGCGTGCGTGCCCTGCCCTGTCCGCCTCCGCGCGGCTGGTTGCCACGCTGGCTGCCATTGAGTATCGGCTCGGCCTTGATGCGCGGATCGGGTTCAAAGCCCGGCAAAATCTCGGCGGTTAAATCACGTTTGGTCAGTCTGGCGATATCCGCCAGCAACTTGAGCTCATCCACACAGACCAGCGACAGCGCCTCGCCTTCACTGCCTGCGCGTCCGGTGCGGCCAATGCGGTGTACATAATCCTCGGCCACATTGGGCAGCTCGAAGTTGACCACGTGGGGCAGTTCGCTGATATCGATGCCGCGTGCGGCGATGTCGGTGGCAACCAATACCTGCAGACTGCCGTCCTTGAATTCCTTCAACGCACGCGTACGCGCCGCCTGGCTTTTGTTGCCATGGATCGCCAAAGCCGGGATACCATCCTTGTCGAGCTGTTCGGCGAGACGATTGGCGGCGTGTTTGGTGCGGGTGAACACCAGCACCTGGAACCAGTTGTGTTCCTTGATAAGGTGAGCGAGCAGTTCGCGCTTGCGCTCGCGATCTACTGCGTAGACCTTTTGCGAAATCAGCTCGGCAGTCGCGTTGTGGCGCGCCACTTCGATCATGGCCGGGTTGTTCAACAGGCTGTCTGCCAGCGTCTTGATCTCATCCGAGAAGGTCGCGGAAAACAGCAGGGTCTGGCGCTGCTTGGGAATCAACGCCATGATTTTCTTGATGTCGCGGATAAAGCCCATGTCCAGCATGCGGTCGGCTTCGTCCAGCACCAGAATTTCGACCTTGGACAAATCCACGGTCTTTTGCTGGGCGTGATCGAGCAGGCGTCCCGGTGTTGCCACCAGGATATCCACACGGCTGCGCAGCTTCTGGATCTGCGGGTTGATGTTGACACCGCCAAACATCATCATCGAGTTCAGCTTCAGATATTTGCCATACTCGCGCACGCTTTCTTCCACTTGGGCTGCGAGCTCGCGCGTCGGGGTCAATATCAGGGCGCGAATCGGGGGACGGCCTTCGGACGGGCCTTTGACAGCCTTGTCGGCGAGGCGATGCAGGATCGGCAAAACAAAACCAGCGGTCTTGCCGGTTCCGGTCTGCGCGCCGGCCAGCAGATCGCCCCCCGATAGCACGGCGGGTATGGCCTGCAACTGAATTGGGGTTGGGTCGGTATAGCCGCGCTCGGTGACGGCACGGACGATTTCTTCGGATAAACCGAGGGATGCGAATGACATAAATTTCCTGAAAAACAGATCGGCCTGTCGCTGCATAGGCAGCGCCAGTCTTGGGCAGGCGGATGGGGGTTTGAAAGCCGGATAGGCAGCGGGATTGAGACTGTAGCAAACACCGCAGGCGTGCATTCTAACAGAGCGCGGGGGGGTTGCGCAGGTTTTAGATGTAGATATCCTAATCTGCAACACACACTTTGTTACGACCGGTTGCCCTGGCTTGGTATAGGTGCCTGGTCAGCCAGATTGAACAAAGTATCCAGGCTCACAGCCTTCATCTTCAGCGTGGCTATGCTGATTGAAATCGTAAAATGCAGCGGCAATCCAGCTTCCAGTACGGTACCAGTGCGGGCGGTAATCTCTCGTAGCCTTTTAGCCACTTCAGCGGCTTCCCGGCAGCAAGCCCACTCTGTAGGGATTACGTGCTACTTGTGATCAATCTTTTATCAAGGCCAAGTTCCTCTTTCAGCTTAGCCCACCCAATAGGCGTGACCAGGATTGCACGGGATGATTTCGAACGGCGTAACCAGTCCATTGAGCACATAAGATTCATAAATTGAACGCCAAGAGGGCCGGCTAAATGGTGGGTTCGTTCAGTCCAATCGAGGCACTGTCTGGCAAGTCCATACTTTGTTGGTTTTATTGCTTGAACATCTAGTCCGATGCTGCCGAACCAATTGATACCGGCTGATGTCACTTCAAATTTTTTATCTGCGACAGGCAGGATGTAGCCTTGCTCCTGGAGGCTTTGCGTAATTGCGATCCCGACCTCCCCGGCTAGATGGTCATAGCAACGGCGACAAAACTGAAGTTGCCGACCTTGCGGGCTGAGTGCCTTTCGTTTGATTATCCCAGTAGGCCGAATCGCAGCGAGTTGCTCAAGCGCAAAAGCCACCTCAGAACCTGCAAGGCGGTAATAGCGGTGCCGACCCTGTGTCTCAACCGTGATCAGCCCCCCTTCAAGTAGTTTGGCAAGATGGGAGCTTGCTGTCTGAGCAGTAACCCCTGCCGCATAGGCAAGCTCGCCCGCAGGCAGCGCACACCCATCCAATAGGATGGTCAACATTGCTGCGCGTGTTTGATCAGCAATCAAGAAAGCGGTAGTGGAAAAACTTGGCAAATGAGACATGTACAATTCCTCTTAATGTGAAGACTCTACCTCAACAGCGCCACCATACAGTTCGATAACCATCGAAGCATCTGAATTATTAATACCAATAAACTTGGCCATTCCAATAATTCCAGGGTCAACTCAACATGGATAATTCTTCCCTGCCGCGCTATGTTAGTGTGGCAGCCAAGTACCGCCGGGCCACACTGGTTGCGCTTTGCATGGCCGTTCTGGCCACTCAAGTCGATACGACGGTCGTCAATCTTGCCGCTCATCCCATCGGTGAATATTTCTCTGCAAGCGTGGATGCGCTGCAATGGGTCTTGGATAGCTACAATCTGACTATGCAGTGTTGCTACTCACAGGCGGCCTGTTGGCCGACCTTTATGGTCGACGATTCGTGTTCATGACCGGTGTGGCCGTTTTCACGGTTGCCTCTCTCCTCGGTGCGTTCGCTCCATCCATATCGATTCTGATTGGCGGCCGTGCACTTGCTGGTCTCGGTGCAGCTCTTATCTTGCCCGCTTCTTTGGCCATCATTCGGGTGGTATGGCATGAACCAGTCGAAAGGAGCCGAGTTTTAGGCATATGGGCAGCATGCAACGGATTGGCATTGGCTATTGGCCCGACCGTGGGAGGGCTTCTGGTCAGCAGTTTTGGTTGGCGAAGCATATTCCTTGTTGTGCTCCCCTTGAGCCTTGTTGCTCTTGTCTTAGCAGCACTATTTGTTCCCGAATCTTCCGCACCAGATAACCGACACTTCGACATTCCAGGTCAGCTCTTGGGCGCCATTGCTCTTGGAGGCTTGGCCTTCTCAGTGATCTACTCGCACAACATGCCCGGCGTCGCAACCATTGCCTTTTTTGTGTCCCTGTTTGCACTTGGCATGTTTATTAAGACTGAGTCCAAAAGAGGGGCCGTGGCCCTAGTGCCTTTGGATATCTTCCGGGTACGTGAATTTAGTGGAGCAATGGTGGCAACTGCTGGAATGACATTCGGCATGTACGGCACGCTATTTCTGTTGCCTTTAACATGGCAGATCACCGGTAGATTCGGGGCCCTTGAAGCTGGTATCGCACTAATGCCGATGGCATTGGTTTTCGTGATGGTCTCATCATTCTCAGGTTGGATGGCGAAAAAAATCGGGGCTCGCCTCATGACCTCTGGCGGTGTTGCCATCATTGGCTGCGGTCTTTTGATGATCGGCTTCAGTGCACATGATGAATCCATTATCCCGGCCGAAATAGGACTTGCACTAACCGGGCTCGGAATGGGATTGGCGACAGGGCAGCTAATGGGGCTTGCAGTTGGTGCCGCATCGGCGGATCGTGCAGGGACCGCTAGTGCTCTCATCAATGTCGCTCGCATGGCCGGTGCGACGATAGGTATTGCAATTCTTGGAGCGACATTCGCTATCGTTCATGACGCTCCCAGTGGCCTACGTCTATCGATGTTGCTCGGCGGCCTGATTCAAATCCTATGCGCCACTGTTGCTTGGGCAGTGACGCGCCCAGTTATCGGGACAGTGCGCTGAAGATATAGCAAAATTGCTCGCAAATTTTACCCCGTATTACTGTTGGTGGCCTAACCGCCATTGTCACAAGCCGACGTGATTTACGTCTATGCATTGAGGCCCGTGACGCCAAGACAGGAAAAAACGTGAATTCATCGCCCGACATCTTCAACAGGTATCGCCCCAGACTCATCGGAATCTCCTACCGCATGCTCGGCTCGCGCGCTGATGCCGAAGACATTTTACAGGATGCTTATGTCCGTTGGCTCCAGTCGGACGTATCCGAGCTGCGCAGCCCCGAAGCCTGGCTGGTTACGGTGGTGACCCGGCTGAGCATCGATCGGCTCCGCATTGCCAGGAAGGAACGGGAAAACTATGTCGGCCAATGGATCCCGGAACCATGGGTCATGGAGCATGCGCCCTCGGCCGAACAATCGATCGAACTGGCCGGCGATATTTCGACCGCATTCTTGATGGTGCTGGAGCGTCTCGCGCCAAATGAGCGGGCAGCCTTTCTGCTCCACGAGATTTTTGACTTCGGGTATCCGGAAATCGCACAGATGCTCGGCAAAAACCTGGATGCATGCCGGCAGATGATCCACCGGGCCAAACAGCGGGTACGCCAGGATCGTCCCCGCTTCGAGGTAAACCGCGAAGCCCATGTCCGCCTGCTCGAAAAATTCATCAACGCCACACGCACCGGGGATCGTGATCAATTGAAGGCGCTGTTCTCAGAAGACGTCAGCCTCACAGGAGACGGCGGCGGCAAGGTGCCTTCCGTGCTGAACGTTTTGAGGGGGCCGGAACGCGTGTCACGGCTCTATCTCGCGGTCAAACGGATCTTCGATGGACGCATGACGTTCCGCATCGCGGAGATCAACGGCATGCCCGGCATACTCCGTTATGTCGACGGGAATCTGGAATCGGCAACTTCGGTCGTCACAAACGGCAGGTCCATCCTGGACATCTACGTCGTGCGCAATCCCGACAAGCTCAGGCTAATCAGGCGGCATGCCTTCCAACCGGTTTGAGAACGCCGCTGTCACAAAGGAACTCCGTGTGCGTCTATAGGTGAACGGAAGCATTTCGCTTGCCGTCATTCGCCATTCACGGAGGTTGATTTTGGAAAAGCACATCGATTACACAGTAATCGCGCCGGAAGGTTTCAAGGCCATGATCGGCCTGGAAACCTATGTTCGTCGTTCCGGGTTCGAGCACGGCCTTTTGGAGCTCATGAAGACACGAGTCTCCCAGATCAATGGATGCGCCTATTGCATCGACATGCATACCAAGGACGCAAGGGCGGGCGGGGAATCGGAGCAGCGCCTCTATGCGCTCCCGGCATGGCGCGAGACTCCGTTCTTCTCCGCCAGGGAGAGGGTGGCGCTGGCTTGGGCGGAAGCGCTCACCGGAATTTCGAATAAAGGGATTCCAGACGGTTTGCGTGAGGAGATATTGCGTTCATTCGGCGAAAAGGAACTGATCGATCTGACGCTCGCCATCGTGGTCATCAATGGATGGAACAGGCTGGCCATTTCCTTCCGCACGCCGGCAGGGAGCTACCAGCCGGGGCAGTGACGTGATTATTGGAACGATCAGCTAGCCCGGCTTCTGCTTGTCGCCTATGCCTATCACTTCGTTCAGATAATGTTCGAGGTTGCGCCGGGGATGCACAGGATAGCGTTCCGGCAGCACCTCGATATTCAGTATCCGGTCGAAGCGGAAGTTGCGGTAAGCATCGCGTTTCTCGCACCAGGCCAGCAAAGTCCAGTGGTCCCCCCAGCCCACCATGCCGAGCGGCCACAGGGTGCGAGCAGACTCCTGTCCATCCATGTCTCGATACAAAATGGAGATTTTCTGCCTGGCCTCGCAGGTCTTGCGCAGCAGGCCATGAACACCGCTCTCCGCGCGTTCAAAGGCAGGAATGCGGTACGGCAGACGTGCAATGGATATCAGCATCTCGGGTGTGAGCGCAGCGAGTATCTTGGCTTCGCCCTGCTTTGCGGCCTGAGCCAGATCCGGGTCGGTCCATGCCTGCACCATGCGACTGCCGACCAGCAATGCGGTGACCTCGTCCGAGCCGAACATGAGCGGCGGCAGATCGAAGCCCGCGCGCAAGCGGTATCCCACGCCTGCCTCGCCGTCTATCGGCACGCCCGAGAGGACGAGCGCCTGGATGTCGCGGTACACGGTGCGAACCGCGACGCCCAGCTCTCTCGCCAGGGACTGCGCGGTGATCGCGGTTCTCCGCCCCTGCAGCAGCGTCACCAGTTGGAAGAGTCGTTCCGATTTGCGCACCGCGCCTCGCTACCGGCTGATGGCGACTTCGCTGAACTGGATGATCGGCTCGATGTCCGTGTAGTTCGGCATGTCGCCCTGCAGTTCGGCGGCATGGGGCAGGAATGCAGCCATGAAGTCTTCTGTAGTATCGAACAGGTAATGGCACATCGCGACGAAACCCGGGGCCGAGCCGGGCTCCGGCCCGCCCAGGCCGCGCTCCACGGAAACGCTCTTGTAGCCTTTCCCCATGCCCAGCCGTGTGATGGAAAGCGGCATGTGCGTATCGAGGTAGTAGTCCATGTCGAACCTGCCGGTATTGGGATACAGGATGCTGATCTTAACCATTACGGCCTCTTTCAACCACGTTGCATCGTGTGCGCTCTGCTTAGACTGACCTTTATGCTGTCGCGTGCGATCAGCGGTTCGCACATGTCCATCATCTCCTTGCCGAAACTTTTCTCGGCAGCGGCAGCCGCTTCCGGATTTTCCCAGTAGGTGATGATAAGCCATTCGCCATCATCTGTTTCCGACAGGCTACGGAAACGGAAACCCGGCTGTCTCTTGGCCCATTCGTTGATCTTCCCGTTGGCCTTCAGCCAATCCGCCGCAGTCTTGCCTTCCTGCAAACGAAAGCGCACCAGCGTTATCGTATCCGACATGTCATTCTCCTCGATCGATTTGCCGGGACATCCGGCAGGAGAATCTTACGCACCTGCTGCTGACAGCGTGATGGCAGCAATTATTGTCCTTACGCTTGGCCATCGCCGCTGCGATCAACCCGAAATCCGATCCTGTTATCTTCGGATGCCTGAGCGAAAAGCGTGGCCCCAGTCCGCCTTGTTCTTGATGAAGGATAGCCGTTCTGTCGGGGGCGAAGGGCTCGTCGTCTGCATCGAGAAAAATATCCTTGCGAAACGGAACAAAGCCGGGAAACATTTCAGATACTCATGGCTGGCGCCACTACTCCCCTTCCCAATAACCCACACCTTGATCCGCTCGCCCGGCATAGCGGAAGAAGCCCGGCCTGCCGTCCGCATCGGCCGGGGTCTCGGCAAGGACGGCAAATTTTCCGGTGATAGAGTATTCGCAAATCCCGGGCGAGATGCGCGTACTGACCGCAAGGCATTTCAGTTCGAAGCTGCCAGTGTTGATGAATGATGTGCGGTCTCTTTGCCACCCGCGAGGCAAGCGACGATATCGCCCTGACGGATTGGATTTTAGTACTAGCCCTGTTTGTCGGCCACCGGCAGACGCACAATGTAGCCACCCTTGTCGGCACGGGTGAGCGCGAGCAGTTTGTGCGCCTGCGCATCTTCCAGCAGATCGCTGAAAGTACGGTAACCATAGTAGGACTCGTTGAAGTCGGGTTTGCGCCGCTTCATGGTCTGCTTGACCATCGAGGCCCACATTTTTTCTTCCTCGCCGCGCTCGGCCAGCAGGGCTTCGACGGTTTCGACCACGAGGTCGAACGCTTCCTGCTGCTTGTCGTTTTCGCTTCTGGGCGCAGTTTTCTTCGCCGCACCATTGACGGCTTTATCGGGGGCTTTGCGCACTGCGCGTTTCTTCTGCGCTTCCTGTTCGCGCACCAGATCGTCGTAGAAAATGAATTCGTCGCAGTTGGCGATGAGCAGGTCGGAGGTGGAGTTCTTGACTCCCACGCCAATCACCAGCTTGTTGTTCTCGCGCAGCTTGGACACCAGCGGCGAGAAATCTGAATCGCCGCTGATGATGACAAAGGTATCCACATGCGACTTGGTATAGCAGAGGTCCAGCGCGTCCACCACCATGCGAATGTCAGCTGAATTTTTGCCGGACTGACGCACATGCGGTATCTCGATCAGCTCGAACGCCGCCTCGTGCATCGGCGCCTTGAATTCCTTGTAGCGATCCCAGTCGCAATAGGCTTTCTTGACCACGATGCTGCCTTTGAGCAGCAGGCGCTCCAGCACCTTCTTGATGTCGAACTGTGCGTACTTGGCGTCGCGCACACCCAGCGCGATGTTCTCGAAATCGCAGAACAGGGCCATGTTGTTAATTTCATTGCGTTCCGACATCTCTCTCTCCTATTTTCCGCGCATAAACATTTTGTCCAGTTCCGCCAGACTGATCTGGAACCAGGTGGGCCGGCCATGATTGCACTGGTTGGCGCGTTCGGTGGTTTCCATTTCGCGCAACAGCGCATTCATTTCGGTAATGCTCAATTGCCGGTTGGCGCGCACCGCACCGTGACAGGCGAGCGTGCCGAGCAGTTCGTTGCGGCGTTCGGTAAGTACGCGGCTGGCCCCCCATTCGCGCAATTCGTGCAGCACATCGCGGGCGAGTTGCGCGGGGGTCGGCATTTTGCAGCAGGCGCGGCACGGCGCGCACCGCCAGGCTGGTGGGGGACAGCGGTGCAATCTCGAAGCCGATTTCATGCAGGGCGGTCGCGTGCTCTTCGGCAGCCGCCACGTCCAGCGCATCGGCCTGGAATGCGGCGGGGATGAGCAACGGCTGGCTCGCCACCGCTTTTTGGTCGAGGGCGGTCTTGAGTTTTTCATACACCACGCGTTCGTGCGCGGCATGCATGTCCACCAACACCAGGCCAGCTGAATTTTGCGCGAGGATATATACGCCGTGCAACTGGGCGATGGCGTAGCCCAGCGGGTGCGCGGCGGTTTCTTCCATCTGGGCGGCAGCGATTTTGGGCAGCGGCATATCCCGCGTCATCAGGTCGTAAAAAGCTGCGGGTTGCGCCACACCCAACGGCATCGGCGCCTGATTAGGCGCGCCCGAGGTAAACACCGGGCGCGCGGCATGGCGGGCAGGCTCGGGGCTGGCCAGTTGCGCCTGCGCCGCCGGGTTCTCGCCGCCGCGCCCGGCCAGCGTCTTGTTCAGTGCATGGTAGAGAAACTGGTGCACGGCGCGTCCATCGCGGAAGCGCACCTCGATCTTGGCCGGATGCACGTTCACGTCCACCAGCGCCGGGTCGAGTTCCAGGAACAGGCAATATGCCGGGTGACGCTCGTGGTACAGCACGTCGCGGTAGGCCTGACGCAGCGCGTGGGCGATGAGCTTGTCGCGCACGAAACGGCCATTCACAAAAAAATACTGTGCATCGCGACTGGCGCGCGAATAAGCAGGCAGCGCACTCATGCCGGTAAGGCGCAATCCGGCAGCGGATTCGTCTATCTCCAGCGCGCAGGCGGCGAATTCATCACCCAGCAACGCACCGATGCGGCGACGCGCGTCCTCGCTGCGCAGGTGATGCTGGGCGCGGCCATTATGCTGCAGGCTGAATGCCACATCCGGCCGCGCCAGCGCAATGCGCCGAAACGCTTCCTCGCTATGACCGTATTCGGTGGCCTCGGATTTGAGGAATTTACGCCGTGCCGGAGTATTGAAATACAGGTCGCGCACTTCAATGGTGGTGCCCGCTGCCAGCGCCGTTGGCTGGGGTTCTCCGGGCCGGCCGCCGTCTGTCTCTATCTGGTGGGCATGATCTGCGCCGACAGCACGGCTCGCCAGGCGCAGCCGCGCCACCGCGGCGATACTGGCCAGCGCTTCGCCGCGAAACCCCAGGCTGGCAACGCGCTCCAGATCATCCAGGCTGGTGATCTTGCTGGTGGCATGGCGCGCCAGGGCGATCTGTAATTGCGCTGCCGCAATGCCGGCACCGTTATCCGCCACACGCATCAGCTTGATGCCGCCCTGCTCCAGTTGCACGCGAATCTCCGTCGCACCCGCATCGAGGCTATTTTCCAGCAGTTCTTTCAACGCCGACGCCGGGCGTTCGACCACCTCGCCAGCAGCAATCTGGCTGATCAGTAAATCGGGGAGGAGTTGTATCGTGGACATGGGCAATCCAGAAATTAATTGCCCAATTATACCCGGCTGACCAATCCGGCCGGGGATGAAAAAATCAGGAGTTCGCCGCCAGCTTGGCGCGTATGGTCGCCGGATTGGTTGCAAAGTATCGTTTGATGCCATCAACGATGGCCGTTGCCATTTTGTCCTG
>JANMKH010000142.1:0-9458 GCA_031371965.1 Sulfuriferula sp. | reverse complement strand
CCTATACTGGGCTTATTCGCAGCCAAGATTATTCCACGAAGCTGCCGCCGGCAGCTTCAATAGCTGCACGTGCACCTTGTGTAGCCAGCACACCATGCAGCTTCACCGCACGCTTTAATTGGCCGCACAAAATCACTTTCGCCGTCTTGGCACGAGCATGGACAATGCCAGCCTGCTTGAGCACCAGGATATCGATGTCATCAACCGGCAGTTTGTCCAGATCGGACAACAGCACTTGTGCAGTATCACCTGCGCTCAGCGAAACAAAACCGCGTTTAGGCAAACGACGTTGCAAAGGCATCTGACCGCCTTCGAAACCAACTTTATGATATCCGCCTGTACGGGATTTCTGGCCTTTGTGGCCACGACCCGCAGTCTTGCCGAATCCGCTTCCGATACCGCGTCCAACGCGGCGTCTTGCGCTTTTGCTGCCGTCAGCAGGTTTAATAGTATTAAGTTGCATTTAACCCTCGCACTTTACGAGATAATTTACTTTATTAACCATACCGCGATTAGCCGGTGTATCCAGCACTTCCACAGTATGGTGCATGCGGCGCAGACCCAGGCCACGGACGCAAGCACGGTGTGATTGTTTAGTACCAATAACGCTTTTAACCAGCGTTACCTTCATCATTTTGGCAGCAGCGGTGCTCATCATTCTTACTCCATGATCTCTTCGACGGATTTGCCGCGCTTGGCAGCAATTTCCGAAGGAGAATTAACTTGCAGCAGACCATTGATGGTTGCACGCACCACGTTATACGGGTTGGTTGAACCAATGCATTTGGCCAGGATGTTATGCACGCCCATCACTTCAAATACGGCACGCATCGGGCCACCAGCAATAATTCCCGTACCTTCAGAGGCTGGCTGCATATAAACAACCGCTGCACCATGCTTGCCGATAACGGCGTGATGCAGAGTACCGTTTTTGAGGTTGACTTTAACCAGTTTGCGGCGCGCTTCATCCATCGCCTTCTGTACCGCAACAGGAACTTCACGTGACTTGCCTTTACCCATACCGATACCGCCATCACCATCACCAACCACGGTCAATGCGGCAAAGCCCAGAATGCGGCCGCCCTTCACAACCTTGGTTACACGGTTAACAGCGACCATCTTTTCGCGCAGGCCGTCGGTACTCTCTTGATTTGTTTCAAATCTTGCCATTGTTTACCCCAATTAGAAGCTCAGGCCATGCTCGCGGGCGGCGTCGGCCAAAGCCTTGACGCGTCCGTGGTAGCGGAATCCAGAACGGTCAAACGCCACTTCGCTGATTCCAAGCCCCTTGGCTTTCTCGGCGATACGCTTGCCCACGGCAACTGCTGCACTGATATTGCCGCCGTTGGCAACATCCTTGCGCACATCGACTTCGACGGTGGAGGCGCTGGCCAATACTTTGTCGCCTGTCGCATCGATAATCTGCGCATAGATATGGCAGTTGGAACGGTACACCACGAGACGGGTGACTTTTTGCTCTGCAATGCGAGCACGGGTTTTGCGTGCTCTGCGCAGACGCGCGGTATTCTTGTCCATGATTAACCTTTACCTATTTTTTCTTGGTTTCTTTGAGCGCCACCACTTCGTCGGCATAGCGCACACCCTTGCCCTTGTAAGGCTCCGGCTTACGATACGCGCGTACGTCCGCGGCTACCTGACCCACTTGTTGACGGTCGATACCCTTAATCAGAATCTCAGTCTGAGTAGGTGTTTCCACTTTCACACCTGCCGGCATCTTATGCGCAACCGGATGCGAAAAACCCAATGACAGGTTTAATGTATCGCCAGCAGCCTGGGCACGATAACCCACGCCTACAAGTGTCAGCTTCTTTTCAAAACCTTTGGTCACTCCCTGCACCATATTCGCCAGCAGGGCGCGCATGGTACCAGACATGGCATTAGAACGAATACTGTCAGAAGCCGCCTTAAATTGCAGGGAGTCTCCAGCACGCTCCACGATAACATCAGCATTGGCGCGCTGAGTAAGAGCCCCCAATGGACCCTTAACAGTAATTGCATCAGTACCCAGGATCACTTCGACCCCAGCAGGTACGGCAACAGGATTTTTAGCTACACGTGACATTGCAATACCTCATCAGGCCACGATGCACAGAACTTCGCCGCCCACGCCATTGGCGCGCGCTTTGCGATCGGTCATCACCCCATGAGAGGTCGACACGATAGCGATACCCAGTCCGTTCATCACTTTAGGAATTTCCTGGCTGCCTTTATAAATTCGCAGACCAGGGCGGCTTACGCGTTCGATTTTTTCAATTACGGGACGACCGGCATAATATTTTAGACTGATACTCAGCTCAGGCTTGCCGTCATTTTCACGCACCGCAAAATCGTCGATAAAACCTTCGTCTTTTAACACTTGCGCAATCGCCGCCTTAACCTTGGAGGCGGGCATTGCCACACCGGTTTTTTCGACGCTTTGTGCATTGCGAATACGCGTTAGCATATCTGCGATCGGATCACTCATACTCATTCGATATCCCCCGCTTACCAGCTGGCCTTAACCATGCCTGGCACTTCACCACGCATGGCAATTTCACGCAGCTTAATGCGCCCCAGACCAAACTTACTGTATACGCCACGCGGACGACCAGTCAGCTGACAACGATTGCGCAAACGAACCGGACTAGCATCCCTTGGCAGCTTTTGCAGCTTGAGGCGCGCCTCGTAGCGCTCCTCGTCAGACAGTTTTTCGTTACCGGCCGCAGCGAGCAACTCTGCACGCTTGGCAGCGTACTTTTTGACCGTTGCGCGGCGCTTTTTATCACGGTTGATCAAAGCAAGTTTTGCCATGACATCCTCAGTTCTTGAACGGGAATTTAAAAGCTGCCAGCAGTGCGCGCGCTTCTTCGTCGGTATTTGCGGTGGTGGTAATGGTAATGTTCATACCACGCAACGCGTCAATTTTGTCGTACTCAATTTCCGGGAATATGATCTGCTCGCGCACGCCCATATTGTAATTGCCGCGGCCATCAAAAGACTTGCCAGACAATCCGCGAAAGTCCCGAATACGCGGAATGGCAACCGTTACCAAACGGTCCAGAAACTCATACATCCGTTCGCGGCGCAGCGTAACCATGCAACCCACTGGATAATCATCACGGATTTTAAAGCCGGCGATAGATTTCTTTGACTTAGTGACGACCGCTTTTTGACCAGCGATCTTTTGCATATCACCTACGGCATGCTCCATCACTTTTTTGTCGGCTACCGCCTCGCCCACGCCCATATTCAACGTAATTTTATCGATACGCGGTACTTCCATCACGGACTTGTAGCCAAACTGCTGAATCAGCTGAGGGGCAACCGTGGTTTTATAAAATTCCTGTAAACGAGCCATGCTTACCCCTTAAGCGTCAACGACTTCGCCGTTAGACTTGAAAACCCGGACCTTGCGACCGTCCTCAAGAACCTTGAATCCAACACGATCTGCACGCTTGGAAGTCGCGTTAAATAGTGCGATGTTGGAGATATGGATCGGCATTTCTTTTGACACAATTCCGCCTGCATCACCTTTAACCGGATTCGGTTTGACGTGTTTCTTTACGCTATTAATGCCCTCAACCAGCAAACGGTCATCATCACGCACACGCAGCACCGAACCGCGCTTACCTTTGTCTTTGCCAGCAATAACGATCACGTCATCGCCTTTACGAATTTTGTTCACAATCGCCTCCTTACAGCACTTCAGGAGCCAAGGACACAATTTTCATGAAACGCTCAGTACGCAATTCACGCGTCACCGGGCCGAAAATACGTGTTCCAATTGGTTCCAGCTTGTTGTTCAGCAGGACAGCAGCGTTGCCATCGAACTTGATCAACGAACCATCGGGTCTGCGCACGCCTTTGGCGGTGCGCACCACGACGGCGTTATAAACATCACCTTTTTTGACGCGACCACGCGGGGCAGCATCTTTGATGGTTACTTTGATGATGTCACCAATGCTTGCGTAACGTCGCTTGGATCCGCCGAGCACCTTGATGCACATAACAGAGCGTGCACCGGTGTTATCAGCAACATCCAGCCTGGACTGCATTTGAATCATTTAAACTCTCCAACTTAACCCGCCGAGCCAGGTTCCCCTGTCAAGACAGCTAGTTTTGGACCCGTACGGGGTAGATCGCCGTTTCCGGCGGGACGAAAAGCGTAAGACTATACCAGCTCTTTAGATGAAACGCAACACTATTTATGCTGCACGCGCTTTATTTACTAACGCAGCTACACGCCATGATTTGGTTTTTGCAATGGGGCGACACTCCTCGATTATCACCATATCTCCCTCATGAAACTCATTGTTCTCATCGTGGGCATGATATTTCTTGGACAGGCGCATCACCTTCCCGATGACCGGGTGTTTGACCTTGCGCTCAACTAAAACAGTGACCGTTTTATCCATTTTATCGCTTACTACGCGCCCAGACAGGCTACGTGCGATTTTGATTTCGGCTTCGCTCATTTTTTATTTACCGCTTTCAGTTCATTCTCACGCTGAATCGTATGAATACGCGCAATATTTTTGCGCAGCTTACCCAATTCACTGGTTTTGTTGGTTTGCTGAGTCGCCACCTGCATACGCAGGCTGAATTGGGCACGCAGCAAATCCAGCAATTCCTGTTTGATTTCCGGAGAGGATTTGGTTCTCAGTTCGCTAGCATTCATAATTAGCTCCCTATCATTCGAGTTACAAACGCTGTCTGAATAGGTAACTTGGCAGCGGCGAGACGGAAAGCCTCACGCGCCAACACCTCATCAACACCATCCATTTCATAAAGCATCTTGCCAGGCTGGATTTCTGCCACGTAGTACTCTGGATTACCTTTACCATTACCCATACGCACTTCCGCTGGCTTTTCCGAGATCGGCTTATCCGGGAAAATACGAATCCAGATACGCCCACCACGCTTAATGTGACGCGTCATAGCGCGACGCGCGGCTTCAATCTGGCGTGCAGTCAACCGACCGCGGCCGATCGCTTTCAAGCCATATTCACCGAAGCTGACTTTATTTCCGCGTGTAGCAATTCCGGTATTACGACCTTTTTGCTCCTTGCGATACTTTCTTCTAGTTGGCTGCAGCATGTTTCGCTCCTGGCTTTCTTACGCGTTTTTCCGGTTCGGCTGGAGCTGCTGCAGGCTGCTCGCCCTTGGCCAGCGCGTCACCTTTGTACACCCACACCTTGACACCAATAATGCCATACGTGGTTTTGGCTTCATGAAAGCCATAGTCAATATCCGCACGCAAAGTATGCAGAGGTACACGGCCCTCGCGATACCATTCAGTACGTGCAATCTCCGCGCCGTTCAGGCGACCAGAGCTCATGATCTTGATGCCCTGCGCACCCAGACGCATGGCATTCTGCATCGCGCGCTTCATGGCGCGACGAAACATGATGCGCTTTTCCAACTGGCTGGCAATATTTGCGGCGATTAGCTGCGCATCGACTTCAGGCTTGCGCACCTCCTCAATATTGATATGTACCGGTACGCCCATCATTTTCTGGACTTGCAATTTCAGCGCTTCGATATCCTCGCCTTTTTTACCAATCACAATACCTGGGCGCGCGCTGTGTATTGTAATGCGAGCGTTTTTAGCGGGGCGCTCGATGACAATCTTGCTTACCGATGCATTTGCCAGCTTCTTTTTAAGGAAGTCGCGGACTTTCACATCCTCATTCAAGGTTGCAGCAAACGTGCGGTTACCTGCATACCACTTGGAAGTCCAGTTACGTGCGACTGCCAGGCGAAACCCAATTGGGTGGATCTTCTGTCCCATGGTCGTTCCTTATTCGTCGCCGACCGTCACAACAATGTGACAAGTCTGTTTGTTGATGCGGTTACCACGGCCTTTGGCGCGCGCCATGAATCGCTTCATGGAAGGGCCTTGGTCAACGGTAATAACAGCGACTTTTAATTCATCGATGTCCGCGCCCTCGTTATGCTCAGCATTGGCTATTGCCGACTCCAGCACTTTCTTGATCACACCTGCGCCTTTTTTCGGGCTGAAAGCCAGGATATTCAGCGCCTTGTCCACCGGTAAGCCGCGAATCTGATCAGCCACCAACCGGCCTTTTTGTGCCGACATGTGGGTGCCTCGTAATACTGCAGAAACTCTCATCATGGCTCCTATCTCTTGGCTTTCTTGTCGGCCGCGTGCCCTTTGAAGGTGCGAGTCAATGAAAACTCACCCAACTTGTGGCCTACCATGTTTTCGGAAATAAACACTGGCACATGCTGCTTGCCATTGTGAACCGCTATTGTCAGACCGATAAAATCTGGCAGCACCGTAGAACGGCGTGACCAGGTTTTAATCGGCCGCTTATCATTACCCGCGCGCGCTGCATCCACCTTTTTTTGCAGATGATCGTCAACAAACGGGCCTTTTTTAACTGAACGTGGCATAACTCTTTACCCTTTAACGTTTATGACGACGACGCACAATCATGCCGCTGGTGCGTTTGTTGCGGCGCGTACGGAAGCCCTTGGCCGGCACACCCCACGGACTGACCGGGTGGCGTCCTGCCGCCGTTTTACCCTCACCACCACCGTGCGGGTGATCAACAGGGTTCATCACCACACCACGAACTGTTGGACGGATACCGCGCCAACGGGTTGCACCTGCCTTACCCAAAGAACGCAAGGAATGTTCGCCATTGCCAACCTCACCAATGGTAGCGCGGCAGTCAACGTGAACCTTGCGAATCTCGCCAGAGCGTAAGCGCAACTGTGCATAACTGCCTTCGCGCGCCAGCAACTGCACCGAAGTACCGGCGGAGCGCGCAATCTGCGCACCTTTGCCAGGCAACATTTCTACGCAATGCACGGTGGTACCTACCGGAATATTACGCAAGGGCAAGGTATTACCCGCTTTGATTGGGGCATCGGACCCATTCATCAACTGCATGCCGGCTTCGATACCTTTGGGAGCAATCACGTAGCGACGCTCACCATCGGCATAACACAGCAAAGCCAGGTGGGCACTACGATTAGGATCGTATTCCAGACGCTCGACCTTCGCCGGAATGCCGTCCTTGTTACGACGGAAATCCACCAAACGGTAATGTTGTTTATGACCACCACCCATATGACGCGTGGTAATGTGGCCGTTGTTGTTGCGTCCCGCGGTTTTGCTTTTACTTTCCACCAGGGAAGCAATCGGTTTGCCTTTGTGCAAACCGGGAGTGACAACCTTGACGACAGCGCGGCGGCCAGGGGAAGTTGGTTTAACTTTAATAAGTGCCATTTTTATTTACTCCTACTGCCCGGCCGTGAAGTTGATTTCCTGCCCTGGCTTCAGGCAGACAAAGGCTTTTTTCCAGTCGCTGCGGCGGCCCATGAAGCGACCGAAGCGCTTTTGCTTGCCCTTGACATTGGCAATCTGCACACTCTCCACCTGCACCTTGAACAGCAACTCAACAGCAGCTTTGACCTCAGGCTTGGTAGCATCTGAAGCTACACGGAAAATAACCTGTTCATGCTTGTCTGCAACGTAAGTGCTTTTTTCTGAAACCTGCGGCGCAAGGATAACCTGCAGCAAACGCGCATCATTGAATTTAGTGGGGCTCATGCCAGCATCTCCTCAACCATCTTGACCGCATTTTTGGTCATCAGCACATTATCGAAATGCACCATGCTTACCGGGTCGATGTGACGCACTTCCACCACCAGTACATTGGGCAGATTGCGCGAGGACATCCACAAGTTGTCGTCCAGGCTGTCGGTCACAATCATGACGCGACCCAAACCCATCCCCTTCAACCTGTTTGCCAGGTCTTTGGTCTTGGGTGCAGCCATGGACATGCTGTCCACTACTGACAAACGACCTTCGCTGGCCAGCTTCGACATAATCGAAGCAATACCCGCACGGTACATCTTGCGATTGACCTTTTGCGTGAAATTTTCTTCAGGGCTGTTCGGGAAAGCACGACCACCTCCACGCCAAATCGGGCTGGAAGTCATACCAGAACGGGCGCGGCCAGTCCCTTTCTGACGCCACGGCTTTTTGGTGCTGTGCTTGACTGTGCGACGATCTTTTTGTGCACGGTCACCACTACGGGCATTCGCCATATAAGCAGTGACCACTTGGTGCACTAGCGCTTCGTTGTATTCGCGCCCAAATAATTCGTCGGAAGCAACCAGTGTACTGGTCGCCTGACCTTGTTCGTTGATTACCTTAAGTTCCATTATGCACCTGCCTTCACACTGGGGCGCACTACCACGTGCCCACCCTTGGACCCAGGCACGGCGCCTTTGATCAGGATTAACTGGCGCTCAGTATCTACACGAACCACTTCCAACTTCTGCACGGTACGCTGAACCGCACCCAGATGGCCGGTCATTCGCTTGCCCGGAAAAACACGACCGGGATCCTGCGCCTGACCAATCGATCCAGGCACATTGTGGGAACGCGAGTTACCGTGCGACGCGCGGTTAGATGAGAAGTGGTGGCGCTTGATAACACCAGCATAACCCTTACCCTGGGTTGTACCGGTTACATCGACCAACTGTCCGGCCTGGAAAATTTCCACGCTGACCACACCACCCAGCTGCAATGAGGCAGCATCGGCATCGGTCAGGCGAAATTCCTTGAGAAGTGTACCCGCCTCTACCGCGGCCTTGGCGAGATGACCCGCTTCCGCCTTGGTAACTCGACTGGCACGACGCACACCATAAGCAACTTGCACCGCCGCATAACCATCGGTGGCGGGGGTTTTGATCTGGGTCACACGATTGTTCGACACATCCAGCACTGTGACGGGGACAGTAGATCCATCCTCGGCAAATAGCCTGGTCATGCCGATCTTGCGACCGACGAGTCCTAAACTCATTTTTCTATCCTTAACAAAAAGGCGCCGATTTCAATTGACCGGCATTTTTTATCCCCGGGAAAACCGCCCGGTACGGATACAAACTTAAACTTTGATTTCCACTTCCACGCCCGCAGGCAAATCCAGCTTCATTAACGCATCTACGGTTTTGTCTGTGGGGTCGATAATGTCCATCAGTCGCAGGTGGGTTCGAATTTCAAACTGATCACGCGATGTTTTGTTGACGTGGGGGGAACGCAATACGTCAAAGCGCTCTATCGAGGTAGGCAAGGGTACGGGGCCCTTTACCACCGCACCCGTGCGTTTCGCAGTCTCAACAATTTCGAGTGCGGACTGGTCAATAAGGCGATAGTCAAACGCCTTGAGGCGGATGCGAATTTTTTGGTTTTGCATAGTAGTACCCTAAAGAGCGGAACATCAAACGCGAAAGGGCGAAATTATACCGCTCTTTCGCACTTTTCAGCAAGCTTGTTATTACTCGACGATTTTCGCGACCACCCCGGCACCGACGGTACGGCCGCCTTCGCGAATCGCGAAGCGCAGGCCTTCTTCCATCGCCACCGGCGCAATCAGCGCAACCGTCACCGATACGTTGTCACCCGGCATCACCATTTC
>JANMKH010000118.1:0-2049 GCA_031371965.1 Sulfuriferula sp. | reverse complement strand
CAGGACATCGCGCGCTTGGTGCCGATGAAACGCGCGGGCAGTCCGGCCGAAGTGGCCGACCTGATCGGCTTTCTCGCCTCGACCCAGGCGGCCTATATCACCGGGCAGATTATCTCCATCAACGGCGGCATGATTTAACCTTAAAAGCAGGTGGTCCACGAAATACACGGAAGGCACGAAAAAAAATGGGTGAGGAAATCTGGCACAGAGAAGAGTGTTATCAGATACAAGGCGCAGTGTTTGACGTGTATCGGGAGATGGGGTGTGGTTTTCTGGAAGCTGTCTATCAGGAGTGTCTGGGAAAGGAATTATCAAAACGAGGGATTCCATTTGTAGCACACCAGGAACTGAGGCTTTTCTACAAGGGCGAGCCCTTGCGGCAAACCTACATCCCCGACTTTATTTGCCATGAATTCATTATTGTCGAACTTAAAGCGCTTGCTGTCACAACGGGAGAACATAAGGCGCAGGTACTGAACTACCTGAAAGCGACAGGAATGCGCCTGGGTCTACTAGCCAACTTCGGTTGCCATCCGAAAGCAACAGTTGAAAGAATTGTGTTATGAAGTCTTTTCGTGCCTTTCGTGTTTTTCGTGGACAGGGACTTGTGTAATTGATGTACACACGTACCTAATGGCAAAGACTCGGTCCACGAAAAACACGAAAGGCACGAAAAAAATGAGGGATAGTACCTGGTAGTTCTTGCTGTCCTACGGAAGAATATAAGCGTCTGTACTGAACACCCAGAAAGCAACAGTTGAAAGGATAGTGTCATGAAGCATTTTCGTGCTTTTCGTGTCTTTCGTGGACATCAGTGATTTAACAGTGAGTGACAATATGAATACCCCCAAACCCACCCCGGTGCATGCACCGCATATCCCGCTGACCGATTACTACCAGACCGAGCAGGATCGGCAAGCCTATCTGCGCCAGATTTTTGACAATACCGCGCCGGATTATGACCGTATCGAGTCGATGCTGGCGTGGGGTTCCGGCTCCCGCTACCGGCGCCAGGCGCTGATTCGCGGCGGCTTGAAGCCCGGCATGAGGGTGCTTGACGTCGGCGTCGGCACCGGCCTGGTTGCAGCACAGGCCTGCATTCTGACCGGTGATCCCGCCCTGGTTACCGGGGTCGATCCAAGCCCCGGCATGATGGCTGCCAGCAAGCTGCCCAAGACCATGGTGCTGATGGAAGGCCGGGCGGAATCCCTGCCTTTTCCCGACAATCATTTTGATTTCCTGAGCATGGGCTATGCATTGCGCCATATCAGCGATCTGGGCGTAGCGTTTACGGAGTTTGAACGGGTACTGAAGCCGGGTGGCCGTCTATGCCTGCTCGAAATCACCCAGGCGCAAAGCCGTGTTGGGCAATGGCTGCTCAAAACCTACATGCGCGGCGTAATACCGCTGCTCACGCGATTCATTTCCAGACAAAAGGATACCGCGACGATCTGGCGTTATTACTGGGATAGCATCGAAGCCTGCGTTCCCCCCGAACAAGTCATGGCGACGCTAAGCGCGGCAGGACTGACCCAGGTTAAGCGCCATCTGGAGGTCGGCATATTTTCAGAATATCAGGCGATCAAGGCTAATCCCGACCAGCCTGACTGATTGTCCACAAAATCCATGGCTACAGCCGTTCACATCGCCACCCATAAAACCGAAGCACTGTTGTTTTTCACCCTGCTGCAACTCACCGTGATCGTGCTCGCTGCGCGCATCGGCGGTGGCATTGCGTTGCGCATTGGACAATCAGCGGTGGTCGGTGAAATCGTGATCGGCATTCTGCTTGGGCCTTCGCTGTTCGGGCTGCTTGCACCCGACATATTTCAGTATGTATTCCATTCCGGCGCGCCCGAACCGATGCAGATGCTGTCGCAAATCGGTCTGGTGCTGCTGATGTTTCAGATCGGCCTTGAATTCGATTTTTCGCACCTGGGCGAACGCCGCAACCGCACCGCAGTGATGTGGGTGGCGGGCGCCAGCCTGGTTGTGCCATTTGCCCTAGGTTTTGCCGTCGGCCAGATCAGTGCGCCGATACTCTCCCCC
>JANMKH010000386.1:0-3598 GCA_031371965.1 Sulfuriferula sp. | reverse complement strand
GCCAAGGAGGACCGCAAGCGTTACCCCGACATCCTCCAGGCGGGGACGGTGGACATGCCGTATTACACCAATTCCTCGCAGCTGCCGGTGGGGTTTACCGACGACCCGTTCGAGGCACTGGAACGGCAGGAGGCATTGCAGAAAAAATACACCGGCGGCACCGTGCTGCATCTTTACATGACGGAACGCTTGTACAGCGCCCAGGCCTGCAAAACCCTGGTGAAACGCGCGCTGGAGCGCTTCGGACTACCCTACATCACGGTGACGCCGACTTTCTCGATTTGCCCGAAGCACGGTTATTTAGAAGGCGAATACAAGTTCTGCCCGAAATGCGATCAGGAAAAGATCGCAGAAAAACAGCGCTGCATGGCAGCGTGATTGCAAACAGCCAAACCAGAAAAGGAGCGCATCATGATCGATCTATCCAGTCAGTCCAAACTGAACGCCGGCACCTTTGTTTTGCAGGATGAGGAACGCCAGCCCTGCGAAATATGGACGCGGGTGATGGGATACCACCGCCCGGTGGCGTCCTTCAATATTGGCAAGAAGGGTGAGCACCACGAGCGCAAATTTTTCCAGGAGCGCTGCGCCCAACTGGAGCACTAACCGCCATGCTGCGTATTGGCGGTCTCACGCCTTATTCCGCCACCGATTATCCGGGCTGTTTTTCGGCGGTGGTGTTCTGCCAGGGCTGCCCATGGCACTGCCACTATTGTCACAATCCGCATCTGCTGCCGGCGGGCGCACCCCCCGCCATGGTGTGGGACGAGGTGGTAGATTTTCTCGGGCGGCGGCGCGGTCTGCTGGATGCGGTCGTGTTCAGCGGCGGCGAGCCGACGCTGCAGGACGGGCTGGCCGAAGCGGCGCGCGCAGTGAAGGCACTGGGTTTCAAGGTGGGCTTGCATACGGCCGGTATGTACCCGGAGCGGCTGCGCGAACTGCTCCCTCTGTTCGATTGGGTGGGCATGGATATCAAGGCGCCATTTGCCGATTATGAGCAGATCACCGGTGTAGCAGGCAGCGGCGCGAAAGCCATGGCAAGTGCGCGCTGGATTCTGGATAGCGGCGTCGATTATGAGTTTCGCACCACGGTGCATTCAGCGTTGCTGAGCCGGGATGCGCTGGCCGCATTGGGCCGTGAACTGGCTGAGATGGGAGCGCAGAACTACGTGCTGCAGGAATTCAGGCAACAGGGATGTGCTGAGCCCTTGCCCCCGACCGTTCCAGCCTACCTGCGCTGCGGCACGGTGGAACGCATGAGCCAGCAATTCCGGCGATTTTCCGTGCGCAGCGCTTAGCCGGGATTGCATCAGTTTGCGTACTGTTGCCATGTTGTCCACCTTCACCAGTGTGAATGAATTGTGAACAGCAACAAGAAAGGGAGTAGAAGTTGGGGTGGATGATGGGGCTCGAACCCACGACAACCGGAATCACAATACGAAATTCGTTAACCTTATAAAGCCAGCATTGACGCGCCTTCCCGTATAATTTACTATTTATTCCATTGGATTGGGAACAATTCGGGAACAATAGGGTTTTCACGGAAGGGCACCATGGCGACTTTTAAGCTGCGCAAAAACGGATACTGGCAAGCAGTCATCAGGAAGAAAAACTACGCACCCCAGTCAGAGACCTTCCCGACTCAGATCGAGGCCCAGAATTGGGCGACGGTTAAAGAGTCCGAAATGATCAGGGGGAAATTCCGCGATAATAAGGAAGCTGAGCGAACGACGCTCAGAGAGTGCCTGGACAAGTATGGGGAGATCGCAAAGCAGAATAAAGGATATGAGGCTGAGCGGTACCGAATCGCTGGATGGAAAGAGCATAGGCTTGCCAAGCGCTCCATCGCATCCCTGGACTCCAAGGACTTCGATTCCTTTAGAGACCAGAGACGCCGCGATGGGGTCAGCGATGCGACGATCCGCCTGGATCTGGCCGTGATCTCTGCAATCTTCAAGCATTTCGATTACGGTATCTCGAATCCGGCATCAAAGACCATAGCGACACTGAAATCAGCGGCAAAGCGAAACAGGCGGCTATCGGAGATGGAGCAAAAGTACCTCCTGGCGGCCTTGAACGACACGCAATGCTCGGACAAGGCGCGATCGAACAAATGGATCCCGATCGTTACCCGCTTCGCGATCGAGACGGCGGCACGGCTGTCGGAGATCGTGGGGAAAGATAAGACTGATAAGCCAGGGTTGTTGTGGGAGAACACCAACACCGACAAGGCTATCGCAAAGCTGGTGGACACCAAGAACGGCAAGAGCCGATTCGTACCCCTCTCCCCTGCTGCGCTGGATTGTCTGCGCGAGGCAAGGGCCCTGGAAACCAAGCTTCGTGGGCCTGTATTTAATACAACGTCATCGGCGATCAAGCAAAGCTGGCAAAGAGCAAAGAAACGCGCCCGCAATCAGTACATGGCGGATGGGGGTAAGGACAAAAATTTCTTGGTCGACTTCAGGTTCCACGACAACAGGCACGAAGCAGCCAGTCGGTGGGCCAGGACGTTCGATCATCTCCACCTCAAACTGATCACAGGCCATGAAGATGATCGCAGCCTGAGCAGATATGTTAATCCTGATGAAGATGACGTCGCGCTGATTGCGGCCAAGATGGCTGAAGTGCAGAAGCCGAAAGAGGCGGCGGGTTAAGCACAATAGTTGGAAGGATCGCCTGCGGCGAGCCGGGAAAGATCAAGTTTTATCTTCTGGCGCCTTGGGTGGCTTGGACTTGCGCACTTTTTTCAAAGCGGCTTCGATCGCTGCGCCACGATCTTCGCTCTGCTCGTCGAACCATCTGGTCATCCACTCGGGGAGAATGGGCGACTCTGCCGGCGACTTGAGTCCGTGCACCTTCTTTAACGCATCCTCGATCGTGACCGGGCGACTTGCTGGCTGCTGGTCAAGCCAGTCGATAAGCCACTTCGGGAGCTTTAGGCTGATCGCTGTCTTCTTGAGCTCCGGCGACTTAGGCTGGCGACCGGCCTTGGTGAATTTAACCTTCTCTTCGTCAGTCATGGCGTTCCCTTTGTCTCGATCGTTAGCCCATCGCTGTTCGGCGTCAGTCCTGCGTTATCAGGCGTCAGCGGGCTGGCTGCAGGCGTCCATTCCACCTTGAATCTCGCAGGGCGAAGCAAGGGAAGCAATTGAAGCGAGCGCGGTATGTCCGGCGCTGATCCGTGCCCACCTGCCCGCGCCGCCATCAAGATGAATTGCGGCACGGGCGGTATTGGTGGAACGCTTGGCGGAAGGGGGAGCATACCGTTTTATTGGGGGCTACGGCATTCGGGTCCAGCATCGGGATTCGAATAGCCAGGCATGGTGCGCTTGCAATCCAGTATCCCGGCCAGGTAAGCCCTCTCCGCTGACGTGGGTGCAGCATCTATAGCCACCGCAAGCTCGGGGGCTGACCACGCCGTGGGATCTTGTCCGAGAGCATCGAATTTATTGCGAATGTTTGATAATGGCATGATCAATTCCTGTGAGTAAGCCGTGAGTTTCTTGTTCATGGTGTTTCCTTTCGGTTTGTGTTTATGGTTTGGTGCCTGTGCAGCGGAAGGATCATGGAAAGGTTGAGGTTGCTGGTTGCCGGCATG
>JANMKH010000096.1:0-3669 GCA_031371965.1 Sulfuriferula sp. | reverse complement strand
ACGCACCCGTCTCATCGGTGTCGGGCAGGATAGCCAAAAATTCCTCGCCGCCCCATCTGCTCAACCAGTCACTCGTGCGTAACGTCTGCTTTGCGACTTCACTGATTCCGAGCAAAATCCTGTCGCCGAGATCATGACCATAATTATCATTGAGCATCTTGAATCGATCCAGATCGAACAGGATCATGCTGAAAGGCTTTGCGCATCTTTTTGCGTACGCATACTCGCGGTTGATTACCTCCTGTATTGCCCGCCGGTTAAGCAGGTCGGTCAAAGGATCAATCGAGGCCATTACCTCCAGCGAGACTTTCAAACGGGCTTGATCCAGGGCGACGGTAGCCAACTGGGCAAAAGCGATGAAAGGCTCTACTCCGATCTGCTCAAAGTAATCCTGCATATCAACAAAAATCACGATCAGTCCCCTGAAGGGATGATTCGGATCACCGATCGGCAAGGTCAGTCCTTCCTGTAAACCGTACCGAATCGCATTTTGGCGCCAGATACCGAAGCTCGAATCGGCATTAACTTGTACCAGAACAGGTTCATTATTTGCCAAGGAACGCCTGCCAGGGCCTTTCATCGCTTCCGGAGAAAGATCAAGCACCAAATCCCGGGTATATTCGGAAGCCCTTCCTACTGAGTAAGAGGGCCTGATCGTTTCAGTACCGGGATTACCCAAATACATCCAGGCCAGGCAAATACGCTCAGACGATGCCACCAGCGCATCGCAGGCCGCCCTCAATACTTCATCGGGGGTATTGCCCTGGGCCAGGCTTTTGGTAGCGGTTAACAGAGCCTTGTATATGGACAACTGCTCTTGAGAGAATTCCATTTTAGGTATGCTGCCACGTTTGGGAAGATCAAGCTGGGTTGCGAAAATTGATCTTACCCCTGTTTTGCAAATCGCTTAAGGCTTACGTTTTTCGTGGGCAAGATCAGTTTACGGGTAGCCATAAAAAAAGGCGCACCGAAGTGCGCCCTTTTCGCAAAACCAAGCGTGTCAGTCGCGATTGCCTGAAAACGCCATCAGCAAGTTCAGCAGGTTGACGAAGATGTTGTAGATATCCAGGTAAAGCGCCAGCGACGCCATCACGTAGTTGGTCTCGCCGCCATTCACGATCCGGCTCACGTCATACAAGATGTAACCCGAGAAAATCATGATGGCTATGGCCGAAATCGCCAACGATGCGGCCGGTACGTGGAAGAAAGCATTCGCCAGCGAGGCGATCACCAGCATAACCAACCCCACGAACAAAAACTTGCCCATGAAGCTGAAGTCTTTCTTGGTAACCGTGGCGATGCCGGCCAGGGTGAAGAAAATCACCCCGGTGCCGCCTGCCGCCATGCCGATCAGTTGCGCGCCGTTACGAAAGTGCAGCGCCGCCTGTAGTATCGGGCCCAGCATCAAGCCGAACAGGAAGGTCACACCCAGCAGCAGAAACACGCCCAGGCTATTGTCGCGATTTTTCTGGATGCCATAGAACATGCCGAACATCACGGCCAGCATGCCGACCATCGCGATGACCGGATGTTGTGCCATGAAAGAAAAATTCAGGCTCAGGCCCATCCACGCGCCGATCACCGTCGGGATCATGGTCAGGCTCAGCATCATGTAGGTGTTACGCAGGACTTTGTTTTGCGCCAGCGCCAGTTGCGCGGGCTGGGTATTCATTTGCAGATCGGGTTGCATGTTTTACCTCCGTTTATCAGTACACACTGATACAGACTAGCCGAGGCGGCATTAAGTTGCAAACACTATTAGGATCATGTCGCCGGCACGGTAAAATATGTCCATGAATGCACCCGCCGCCCACACGCCGATGATGCAGCAATACCTGCGCATCAAGGCCGAGCACCCCGATATGCTGCTGTTTTACCGCATGGGGGATTTTTACGAACTGTTTTATGAGGACGCCGCACGCGCATCGCAGTTGCTGGGGATTACCCTGACCACGCGCGGCGCGTCGGCGGGTACGCCGATCAAAATGGCGGGGGTGCCGTACCATGCGGCCGAACAGTATCTGGCGCGCCTGGTGAAACTGGGGCTGTCGGTCGCCATTTGCGAACAGGTGGGCGACCCGGCGACCAGCAAAGGCCCGGTGGAGCGCCGCGTGGCGCGGATCGTCACACCCGGCACCCTGACCGATGCGGCGCTGCTCGACGACCACCGCGACAGCCTGTTGCTGTCGATATGCGCCGAGCGCGGCACGCTGGGGCTGGCGTGGCTGAATTTATCCAGCGGCAGTCTGCGCGTGACCGAAATCCCTGCCGCGCAGCTCGCCGCCGAACTGGAGCGCATCCGCCCCGCCGAACTGCTGCTGGCGGAAGGTTTTGCCCATCCGGCGCTGGCGGCTTACCCCGCGCTGCGCGCCCTGCCCGCCTGGCAGTTTGACAGCGAACGCGCCGCCGAACTGCTCGCCCGGCAATTCGGCACGCATGACCTGCAGTCATTCGGTTGCGCGCAGATGCCCGCGGCGATTGCCGCCGCCGGAGCCTTGCTGCAATACGCGCAAGCCACCCAGCGCGGCTTATTGCCGCATATCAGCGGACTGGCGGTCGAACGCCAAAGCGAATTCGTGCTGATGGATGCCGCCACCCGGCGCAATCTGGAAATCTCCGAAACCCTGCGCGGCGAGGCCAGCCCTACCCTGCTGTCGCTGCTCAACACCTGTGCCACCAGCATGGGCTCACGCCGGCTGCGCCACTGGCTGCATCATCCGCTGCGCGATCGTGCTGTATTGCACCAGCGCCAGGACGCGATCAGCCGGCTGCAGGATGAATCGGGCGCACGCGACAAGCTACACCGGCTACTGCAAGGCTGTGTGGATATCGAGCGCATCGGTGGCCGCATCGCGCTGGCCAGCGCGCGCCCGCGCGATTTGTCCGGTCTGCGCGACACCCTGGCTTTGCTGCCGGAAATCTGCACGCAGCTAGCGCAATGGGATAGCCCACTGCTGGCGGCTGCCGCCACCACCTGTACGCCGCAGCACGCGATGCACGATCTCCTCGCCCACGCCATCCGCCCGGAACCCGCCAGCATCATCCGCGAGGGCGGCGTGATTGCCGACGGCTATGATGCCACGCTGGACGAACTGCGCGGCCTGCAAACCAACAGCGGCGAGTTTCTCATCGCCCTCGAAGCGCGCGAACGCGAACGCAGCGGCATCGCCAATCTCAAGGTCGAGTACAACAAGGTGCACGGCTTCTACATCGAGGTGAGCCGCGCCCAGGCCGATAAGGTGCCGGACGATTACCGCCGCCGCCAGACGCTGAAAAATGCCGAACGCTATATCACGCCGGAACTGAAAGCCTTTGAGGACAAAGCGCTGTCGGCCTCCGAGCGCGCGCTGGCGCGGGAAAAACTGCTCTACGAAGCGCTGCTGCAGGCGCTGCTGCCCGGCCTGCCAGCGCTGCAAGCCCTGGCTGCCGCGCTGGCCGATCTGGACGTGCTGTGCACTCTGGCGCAACGCGCCCAGACGCTGGGCTACTGCGTACCGCAATTCACCGATGAAGCGGTGATCGAGATTTGCGGCGGACGCCATGCGGTGGTGGAGTCGCGCATCGACGACTTCATCCCCAACGACACGCTGCTGTCCCACGCACGCCAGATGCTGCTGATTACCGGCCCCAACATGGGCGGTAAATCCACTTACATGCGCCAGACGGCGT
>JANMKH010000031.1:0-2812 GCA_031371965.1 Sulfuriferula sp. | reverse complement strand
GAACTCAACAACCCCACCGAGATACGCACCGCACTGGGCTTCGGCCTGCTCTACGCGGCGGTACTGTTCGCCGCCGCGTGGCTTTCTGACTACGCCGGCAGCCAGGGGCTGTACGCCGTGGCGCTGGCGTCTGGGCTCACCGACGTGGATCCGATCACCCTGTCCAGCCTGCGCCTGTTCGGGTTGGGCAAGCTGGCGCAGAATCAGGTGGTGACGGCGGTGGCACTGGCCTTCATCGCCAATATGGCATTCAAGTTTGGACTGATACTATTCATCGGCGGCAAGCTGCTGGCGCGCAAAACCGCCGTGGGCATGCTTGCCATCGTGCTCGGCGTGGGGCTGGCATGGGTGGCTTTCTATGCATGATCCCAAGGCGGCGATTAGCGATTAGACAGGATTTTTCAGGATTCACAAGATGATCTGGTCAATCAGGTGCCGGAAAACGCAGGGAGAGTACACGCGCGCTGCAACAATGCAGATGGTTATCACAATCGCTTTTCAAAATCCTGTCAATCCTGAAAAATCCTGTTAATCCTGTCCAATTATTTTCTGTCCAATGAACTCACCCCTACCGCCAACCTACACCTGGTCTTATGTGCTCGGCCTCGCGCGCAAGCACAAACGCAAACTACTGCTCGCCAATCTGGTCGCGCTGTTTGCGGCCGCCGCCAGCGTGCCGATTCCATTGTTGCTGCCGCTATTGGTGGATCAGGTCCTGCTACACAAACCGGGTGCACTGACCCACTTTATCGATCGGCACGCTCCGGTTACCTGGCATGGTCCCATCCTGTATATCGGCGCGGTGCTTGTCGTCACACTGGTACTGCGCTTGAGCGCCATGCTCGCCGGTGTATGGCAAAGCCGCCAATTCACCCTGATTGCCAAGGACGTGACCTACCGCCTGCGCAGCCAGATGCTGATGCGGCTGTCGCGCATCGCCCTGTCCGAATATGAAACCCTGGGTAGCGGTACAGTGACTTCGCATTTTGTCACCGACCTGAATGCTGTGGACGATTTCATTGGCGCAACGGTAGCCAAATTTGTGGTGGCAGCATTCATGCTGGTCGGCATGACGGCCGTGCTGTTGTGGATGCATTGGCAACTGGCATTGTTCATTCTACTGCTCAATCCACTGGTGATTTACTTCACCATGCTGCTGGGGAAAAAGGTGAAAGACCTCAAGCGCTTCGAGAACAGTGCGTTCGAGCTATTCCAGCAAGCGCTCACCGAAACCCTCGACGCTATTCAGCAAATTCGCGCGCTCAACCGCGAGCGCCACTACCTGGCAAGGGTCATGGAGCGTGCGCAGGACATCCGTACCCATACCGCTGCGTTTTCGTGGAAAAGCGACGCGGCAAACCGGGCGTCGTTTCTGGTGTTTCTGTTCGGCTTCGATATTTTTCGCGGCGTGAGCATGCTGATGGTGGTGTACTCGGGCCTGAGCATCGGCGAGATGATGGCGGTGTTCGGCTACCTGTGGTTCATGATCGGGCCGGTACAGGATATCCTCGGCATCCAGTATGCGTGGTTCGGCGCCAAGGCCGCGCTGGCGCGCATCAATCACCTGCTCGCTCTCAAGGACGAACCGCAGTATCCGCACAGCCACAACCCTTTCACGGGCAAACACACAGTCGGTCTGAGCGTACATGACGTGTACTTCCGCTATGGCGAAAACGAGGTATTGAACGGTGTCAGCTTGAACCTGCAAGCGGGCGAAAAAGTCGCGCTGGTGGGCGCTTCCGGCGGCGGCAAATCCACGCTGGTGCAGATCATCCTCGGCCTGTACCAGCCGCAGTCCGGCAGTGTTTCATTCGATGGCGTACCCAGCACCGAAATCGGCCTCGACGTGGTGCGCGAGAACGTCGCCAGCGTGCTGCAACACCCGGCGTTGTTCAACGACAGCGTGCGCATGAACCTGACCCTGGGCCGCGACATGGATGAAGCGGCACTGTGGCGCGCGCTGTCAATAGCGCAACTGGCCGATACCGTGCTCGCCCTGCCCAACGGACTGGATACCCTTATCGGCCGCCAGGGCGTACGCCTGTCCGGCGGACAACGCCAGCGCCTGGCCATCGCGCGCATGATCCTTGCCGACCCCAGGGTGGTGATCCTCGACGAGGCCACCTCCGCGCTGGACGCCGCTACCGAAGCCAGGCTGCACGCGGCGCTGCATGATTTCCTGAAACACCGCACCACCCTCATCATTGCCCACCGCCTGTCCGCGGTGAAGCAGGCCGACCGCGTTTACGTGTTCGACGGCGGCCAGATCATCGAGGAAGGCGCGCATGCCGAGCTGATACGCGGTGACGGGCTCTACGCCAAACTTTACGGCTCGCTGCAACACTGACAAGCAGCGGATGCTGCGCATGCGCAGGGACAATAAGCGAAGGCGACTGACCAACCGACTGCTGTTGCCAATGCTTACCATTGACGTCCACGCTATCGCCGCCAGCCGGAATGAAGTATATTTAAATTCAAAGTCTTGGAAAAACCCAGTGGTGGTGTTTTTTATTATCCGTATTTGTTGTCGGGGGGAGAAATATGAGAGAAAAGCCACACCACTATCCGCTTCCCCGCGTTGTCCTCTGAGTGGACGGCACTCCGACGGAGCATGACGCGATGATATCCCCACCTCTCCGCATCGCGCTGTTTTACCTCCTGCTCTCCACCTTATGGATAGTTTCGTCTGACCGCCTCCTGCAACAACTGGTTACCGACCCCAACCTCACTGAGCGGCTGGAGATACTGAGGGAATGGGGCTTCGTCCTTGCCAGCACGCTGGTGCTTTTTTTCCTGCTACGGCGTGAACATG
>JANMKH010000568.1:0-5277 GCA_031371965.1 Sulfuriferula sp. | reverse complement strand
GTCGTTCCGGCATCCGGCAAAGTACTGACGGGCGGCGTCGATGCCAATGCATTGCAGCGCCCGAAGCGCTTCTTCGGCGCCGCGCGCAACATCGAGGAAGGCGGCTCGCTGACCATCATCGCCACCGCGCTGATCGAAACCGGCTCGCGCATGGATGACGTGATCTACGAGGAATTCAAGGGTACCGGCAACATGGAAATCCACCTCGACCGGCGCATGGCGGAAAAACGCTTGTACCCGGCGATCAACGTCAACCGTTCCGGCACGCGTCGCGAGGAATTGCTGATCAAGGCTGACGCATTGCAAAAAATCTGGGTATTGAGGAAATTGCTCTATCCGATGGACGATCTGGAAGCGATGGAATTCCTGCTCGACAAAGTCAAAGCCACTAAAAACAATGCCGATTTCTTTGATTCCATGCGCAGTGGGCGTTGATGCTGCGCTAAGCCCTTGCGATAGCAAGGATTTTACTGGATAATACCGCCTTTCCGCGTACACGCCGCGGCAACTGAGGACAGATCATGAAAGCCGAAATTCACCCAAACTACCCCGAAATTGCTGTCGTATGCAGTTGCGGCAATAAATTCACCACGCGTTCCACCATGTCGAAAGACCTGCATGTTGAAGTGTGCTCGGAATGCCATCCGTTCTACACCGGCAAGCAGAAGATTGTAGACACCGCCGGTCGCGTTGAGAAATTCCGCCAGAAATACGGTATTAAATAAATAATCGCGCTGGGCTTAATCACACAAGCGTAATCGAAACAAGGCAGCCTCGGCTGCCTTGTTTGTTTTTTGCGGTAGAATCTGCGCATGAAATTTGTCATCCGCCCAAGCTGCGCTCGCGGCGCACATCACCTTGCATAACCAACGCTGGCAAAATGCCATCCCGTCGTTACTTACCCTGTTGCTGGTACTAGCCTGGCTGCTACCAGGGCTGGTCGGGCATGACCCATGGAAGGGCGATGAGTCGCGCAGCATCGGTTTTGTCCATAGCCTGCTGTCCGGCGAATCGGCCACGATTCCTGCGTTGGCAGGTGAACCGTTGCCAATACACCCGCCATTATTTACCTGGGTCGCGGCCAGTGCTGCCCAAGACTTGTCCGACTGGTTGTCGGTGCATGATGCGACCCGTCTTACCGCCGGCATGTTTGTGTTGCTGGCGCTGATCTTCACCGGGCTGACCAGTCGTTTGCTGTACAGCAGCGAACATGGGCGCTTGGCGGTGCTGGTGTTGATCGGCAGTGTGGGGCTGCTGGTACGCGCGCACGAAGCGATTCCGCAAAGTGCACTCCTGGCAGCCTACGCGATGGCGGGTTTCGGATTTGCCCTTAATCTAAGGCGTCCGCTCACCGGCGCTGCGCTGGCAGGTACCGGCATCGGCATGGCGTTTATGAGCGTGGGGGCGTTGGAGGCGCTGGCATTGTTGCTGGTTGCATTGCTGTTACCCGTCATGGCGCCGGCCTGGCGTAAGCGCGTCAACCTGGCTGCAGCACTCGTCATGGTGGTGAGTGCTTTGCCTTGGTTGTTGATCTGGCCGTGGATGTTGTATCTGCAGGCGCCCGGCGTGTTTGCCGAATGGTGGTACGTCGACACCTTGGGGCGCTTCGCACTACCCCTAACTCACAGCGGTATGGGTACGCTGTATTACCTGACGTTTTTGCCCTGGTTCGCTTGGCCAGCGTGGCCGCTGGCGTTGTGGGCACTGTGGAAAGCGCGCCGCCATGGCTTGACTGAGCCGGGTATTGCACTGCCGCTGTTGATGTTTTTGAGTTTGCTGGCGTTGCTCTCCCTTACCAACGATCCGCGTGAAGTCCATGGCTTGCCTTTACTGCTGCCGCTGGCATTGCTGGCAGCTGGCAGCACTTACACTTTGCGTCGGGGGGCCGCCAATGCGCTGTACTGGTTCGCGATGATGACTTTCCTGGTGGTGATTGCCGCAGCCTGGGTGTACTGGAGCGCTTTTGATGTGGGCATGCCCGCGCGTCTGGCTGCGCATATGCATAAAATTCAGCCCGGTTATGTGGGTGAATTTCGGCCCCTCATGGTGGCGCTGGCACTGGCGTACTGCTTTGCATGGCTAACACTGTTACTGCTGCTCAAGCGCACACCGCAGCGTCCGCTCATTGCCTGGGCAGCAGGGATTACGCTGACCTGGGGGTTGGCGGCGAGCCTGTTCATGTATCCGGTCAACGCGCGGATGAGTTATCACAGCATGATCACTAGCATGGAGCCGGCTTTGCCCAGCCATGGTTGTGTCGCCAGTCAGAATTTGAATGAAGCGGTACGCGCCATGCTCGATTACTGGATCGACTTGCGCACGCTACCGGTAGGATCAGCCACTGAGAGTCATTGCCCGGCATTGCTGGTGGAATATGACGAGAATTTCCCGCCTGAACTGAATGCAAAATGGCATGAAGTGTGGGAGGGCAATCGACCTGGTAACCGCTCCGAGCGCTTTGCGCTATATCGGCGCGTGCGGACAAAACACTGAATGGCACAACCGCCGATCAGTGCAATTATTCTCGCGGGTGGTGCCGGACGACGCATGGGCGGCCAGGACAAGGGGCTGGTGAAATTTCACGATCTGCCGCTGGTGGCGCATGTGCTGGCGCGCATCCTGCCCCAAGTGGACGAAATCCTGATCAGCGCCAACCGCAATCTGGACGACTATCGAGCCCTGGGCTACCCGGTGGTGATAGATGCCCTGGATGGATTCCAGGGACCGCTGGCAGGCGTGTTGGCAGGCTTGCATGCGGCGCACCATGAATGGGTGCTCACGGCGCCCTGCGATACCCCGCAGCTGCCTGCCGATCTGGTGCAGCATCTCGCCGCCCCCCTGCTGACGGGGCACGCCAAGATTGTCATTGCCAGCGCTGGCGGACGCGCTCATCCAGCCATCATGATATGCGCACGGCGTCTGGCGGATGACCTCGGCAAGTATCTCGCCGAGGGTGGTCGCGCCGTGCATGCCTGGCAGGCGCGCCACCGTACCGCCACCATAGAATTCCCCGACGCAGCGGCGTTTATCAACGTGAACCAGCCAGAAGATTTGTCGGGCTGCTTGAATTAAACCTGGAAAAAGCAACTGCAGCCACAGAGAACACAGAGGTCACGGAGTGGGCGCGGATTTTTAGGAGAATTTGTTTTTCTCCTGATAAGCGAGTCCGGGAAAGCCACACTGCCGTTTTAACACGGTTCAATGCAGCCTCGGCAAGGTCACAATGTAATCGGCCGGCACATGCCAGGCACGCGCAATTCCCAGTGCACGTGTCTGATCCTCGGGGTGGACGAATACCATCATCTGCGCATCATGCAGCAGCGCCCAGGCTTCCAATGCCTGCCAGCGCCGCCCGCACGACTCATCACCGAGATCGCTGCTGACTTCCACCAAGGCCAGCGTCTCGCTACCGGTATCCGGTTGTTTGGCCTGGATGTCAGGCTGTACGTGGGTATTAAGTACGGGAACGGTGAGCTCATCCGGTTCGCGAAACCCGGCCAGATCCTGCACCGCAAATTCCTCATTGCCCATGGTTTTCAGGGTTTCGATGCCGGATTTCAGCATGTTCTCACGTTCCAGCTGAATCGCGTCCGGTAACATGGATAGAGACATGGTGTACTCCTGTAATTGTAATTAGGGCTCTTAAATATAGACCACATCACCAATCTGTCAGCCGCCAAAAAATGTCGGACGTTTTTACAGGCGTTCTGAAACATGAGGGACGTATTGACGTAACAAATTGATTTTGCTTGTAGTGAGTTGCGTGGCACGGAGTTTGCTCAATCAGCCTTGAATAACCGGCTGGATTATTGCGATTCCATTATTGGGGCGGCACACCATGTACCTTGTTCTGAGCATTATCTTCAGTTGCCTGGCAGCGTTCTTCTATGTGCCCAATTTTCTGGATATCCCGTTTGGCGTGATGACCGCACGCCTGCTGTTTGAGCAGCTGGGTTTTGTCATCGCCGTGCTGGCAGGGTTGGCTACATTCTCCCACTCGGTTGAGAAAGAGGGAATCTGGCCATGGAACCGGTGTCGTATACTGAGCCGCGAGGCGCACCCGGCAGATCGCGACTGACGCACAATCCCCGGCTTCCGGGGTAAAATGGCCGCTTTGCAACCCCGCTTCCAGCCGCCATGCCCGTCAACCTGCTGCCTCCCCAGTCTGAACAACTTTTACCCGTTGCTGGCGTCAATATCGGCATTGCCAGCGCAGGCATCAAGAAACCCGGCCGGCCTGATGTAACCGTCATGCAGCTCGCCCCCGGCAGCCGCGTGGCCGGCGTGTTCACGCAAAACCGCTTCTGCGCTGCGCCGGTGACGGTGGTCAAACGCCACCTGCAAAAAGCCGCGCCGCGCGCATTGATCATCAACACCGGCAACGCCAATGCGGGTACCGGCGAGGCCGGCATGCAGGCGGCCAAGGCGGTGTGCGAGGCGCTGGCCGGTCTGGCCGGCTGTGCCGAGCGCGAAGTGCTGCCGTTCTCCACCGGCGTGATCATGGAGCCGCTGCCCGCCGACAAGATCATCGCGGCACTGCCCGCCGCGCTGGCTGATTGCCGCGCCGATAACTGGTTCGCCGCCGCCCACGCCATCATGACCACCGATATCGTCGCCAAGGCGCTGTCCAGGCAAGTGCAGATCGGCGCCAAGACCGTGACCATCACCGGCATCGCCAAGGGCTCCGGCATGATCCATCCCAACATGGCCACCCTGCTCGGCTACGTGGCGACCGACGCCGCCGTGGGCCAGGCCGCGCTGCAGGCAATGGTCAAACACGACGCCGACCGTTCCTTCAACTGCATCACCGTAGACGGCGACACGTCCACCAACGACTCGTTCCTGCTGATAGCCACCGGTCAGGCTGGTAACGCCGAGATTATCGACACTGCCA
This sequence comes from Sulfuriferula sp., assembly GCA_031371965.1. Lineage (GTDB taxonomy): Bacteria > Pseudomonadota > Gammaproteobacteria > Burkholderiales > Sulfuriferulaceae > Sulfuriferula. The sequence goes on along the minus strand of JANMKH010000568.1, from coordinate 383 downwards.
GTGCGGATTACGCTGCGCTGGCTGCTGCGGTGACGGAGGTATCCACATGGCTCGCCCAGGCCATCGTGCGCGACGGCGAAGGCGCGACCAAATTCATGACCATCCGTGTTGAAGGCGGCAGCAGCCGGGATGAATGCCGCCAGATCGGCTACGCTATCGCCCATTCGCCGCTGGTGAAAACCGCGTTCTTCGCCTCCGACCCCAACCTCGGCCGCATCCTTGCCGCCATCGGTTATGCGGGCGTGGATGATCTGGATGTGAATACGCTGCAGCTCTACCTCGACGACGTACTGGTGGCGGAAAACGGCGGCCGTGCAGCAAGCTATCAGGAAGCCGACGGCCAGCGCGTGATGAAACAGCCGGAAATCACCGTGCGCGTGGTG